>NZ_JBHWBW010000517.1:1575-5395 GCF_042735675.1 Kitasatospora sp. NPDC059571 | reverse complement strand
ACCCCCCGCCGCCGCGCCGCCGGCCCCCCCGCGCCCCCGCGCCCCCCCGCCCCCCGGATCAGTCGATCGGGTGGCCGAACGAACCGGACTGGAAGTCCTTCATGGCCTGCTCCAGCTCGCGGTGGCTGTTCATGACGAACGGCCCGTACCAGGCCACCGGCTCCCGGATCGGCTGCCCGCCCAGGATGATCACGTCCAGGTTCGGGTGCCGGGAGTCCTGCTTGGCGTCGGCCGCGACGGTGAGGGTGTCGCCCTCGCCGAAGACGGCCGCCTGCCCGGTGTGCACCGGCCGGCGCTCGGCGCCGACCGTGCCGTCGCCGTTGAGCACGTAGACCAGGGCGTTGAAGTCCGGCCGCCAGGGAATGGTCAGCTGCGCCCCGGGGGTCACCGTGGCGTGCATCAGGGTGATCGGCGTGTGGGTGGCGCCCGGGCCGGTGTGGCCGTCCAGGTCGCCGGCGATCAGCCGGAGCACCGCGCCGCCGTCCGGGGTGGAGAGCAGCTTGACGTGGCCGCCGTGGATGTCCTGGTAGCGCGGCTGCGTCATCTTGTCGCTGGCCGGGAGGTTCACCCAGAGCTGGATGCCGTGGAACAGGCCGCCGGTCATCACCAGCGACTCCGGCGGGGTCTCGATGTGGAGGATGCCGGAGCCGGCGGTCATCCACTGGGTGTCGCCGCCGCCGAGGTGGCCGCCGCCGCCGTGCGAGTCCTTGTGGATGAACTCGCCGTCGATCAGGTAGGTGACCGTCTCGAAACCGCGGTGCGGGTGCCAGGGGGTGCCCTTGGGCTCGCCCGCGGCGTACTCCACCTCGCCCATCTGGTCCATCATGATGAACGGGTCGAGGAACTTGGTGTTGATCTTGGCGAAGGCGCGGCGGACGGGGAAGCCCTCGCCCTCGAAGCCCTCGGGGGCGGTGGCCACCGCCAGCACCGGCCGGGCGACCGCGGTGGCGGGGTCGGGGGTGGCGACGCGCGGGAGGGTCAGCGGGTTCTCGACGGTCACGGCGGGCATGTCGGCCTCCTTCGGAGTCTGTGGCCTACGACTGAGATATTAGTTCAATCCTCAACCAACTGCAAGTTGAAAATTGAACTATGCGCCTGTGCAACAGCGCGGGCCGGCCCCTTGTTCCGGCCTGGGCCTAGCCGTACATCCGGCGCATCGTGAAGTCGACCATCTGCTCGACCGCCTTGGCGTCGAACACCATCCGGTGCTCGCCCTCCATGTCGAGCGCGAACCCGTACCCGGTCGGCAGCAGGTCCAGGATCTCCGCGCCGGTGACGCTGAAGTGCTTGGACTCCTTGCCGGCGTAGCGGCGCAGCTCCTTCAGCGAGCTGAACATCGGGATCACCGGGGTCGGCGTGTTGTGCAGGGCGAGGAAGCCCGGGCGGTCGCCGCGCGGGCAGTGCACCTTGGAGGTGATGAAGATCGCCTGGAAGTCCTCCACCGGCATCGAGCCGGTGGTGAAGGCGCGGACGGCGTCCGCGAGCGACGGCGGCGAGGGCTCGGGGTAGAGGGACTGCTGCTGGGCCGCGCCCTGCTGCGGGTCCCCGTACGGGCCGGGGCCGGGCATGCCGTTCATCCCCGCCTGCTGCTGGTAGGGGTCCTGGTACGCGGTCTGCTCGTAGCCGTACACGGGACAAGGCTAGCGGTCCGGGGGGCCTCGCCGGGGGTGGCGGAGTGCACAAGGCGGCGCCGCTCCGGGTTGTGGGACGTGACCACGTTCATAAGGCTTTGCCCTGCAAGGGCTTGCCCAAGTTACCAACGGGTAGCATCATGATGCTTACTGGTGGGTAAGTGGGGTGCTCGACGGGAGTTCCCACGGAAGCAGACGAACCGGAGAAACGGTCATGGGTCACTACAAGTCCAACCTGCGCGACGTGGAGTTCAACCTGTTCGAGGTGTTCGGCCGCGAGCAGGTGTACGGCACCGGTCCGTTCGCCGACATGGACGTCGAGACCGCGAAGAACATCCTGAGCGAGATCTCCCGCCTCGCCGAGAACGAGCTCGCCGCCTCCTTCGCGGACACCGACCGCACCCCGCCGGTCTTCGACCCGGAGACCAACACCGCGCCGGTCCCGGCGACCTTCAAGAAGAGCTACCAGGCCTTCATGGACGCCGAGTGGTGGCGCCTGGGCATCCCGGAGGGCATCGGCGGCCAGGTCACCCCGTCCTCCCTCGTCTGGGCGTACGCGGAGCAGGTGCTCGGCTCGAACCCCGCCATCTGGATGTACTCCTCCGGCCCGGCCTTCGCCGGCGTCGTCTTCGACGAGGGCACCGAGGAGCAGCAGAAGGTCGCCCAGCGCATGGTCGACGGCCTCTGGGGCGCCACCATGGTGCTGACCGAGCCGGACGCCGGCTCGGACGTGGGCGCCGGCCGCACCAAGGCCATCAAGCAGGAGGACGGCTCCTGGCACATCGAGGGCGTGAAGCGCTTCATCACCTCCGGTGAGCACGACATGTCCGACAACATCATCCACCTGGTGCTGGCCCGCCCCGAGGGCGGCAAGCCGGGCACCAAGGGCCTCGGCCTCTACATCGTGCCGAAGTACGACTTCGACTGGGAGACCGGCGAGCTCGGCGAGCGCAACGGCGCCTACGCCACCAACGTCGAGCACAAGATGGGCCTCAAGGCCTCGAACACCTGCGAGATGACCTTCGGCGCCAAGCACCCCGCCAAGGGCTGGCTGCTCGGCGAGAAGGTCGACGGCATCCGCCAGATGTTCAAGATCATCGAGTTCGCCCGCATGATGGTCGGCACGAAGGCGATCGCCACCCTCTCCACCGGCTACCTGAACGCGCTGGAGTACGCCAAGGAGCGCGTGCAGGGCGCCGACATCGCCAACTTCCTGGACAAGACCGCCCCGCGCGTCACCATCACGCACCACCCGGACGTCCGCCGCTCGCTGCTGACCCAGAAGGCGTACGCCGAGGGCATGCGCGCCCTGGTCCTCTACACCGCCTCCGTCCAGGACGACGTGCTGGCCGCCCGCCTGCGCGGCGAGACCGACGAGGCCGCCGAGCGCCTGAACGACCTGCTCCTGCCGATCGTCAAGGGCTACGGCTCGGAGAAGTCCTACGAGCAGCTCGCGCAGTCCCTGCAGACCTTCGGCGGCTCCGGCTACCTGCAGGAGTACCCGATCGAGCAGTACATCCGGGACGCCAAGATCGACACCCTCTACGAGGGCACCACGGCCATCCAGGGCCAGGACTTCTTCTTCCGCAAGATCGTGAAGGACGGCGGCCAGGCGCTCACCGCCGTCTCCGAGCAGATCCAGAAGTTCATCGCCACCGGTGAGGGCGGCGACGCCCTCGCGGCCGAGCGCGAGGCGCTCGGCAAGGCCGCCGGCGACCTGGAGGCCATCGTCGGCAAGCTGCTCGCCGACCTCACCGCCGTCCAGGACGACGTCAAGAACATGTACAAGGTGGGCCTCAACACCACCCGCCTGCTCATGGTCTCCGGCGACGTGGTGATCGGCTGGCTGCTGCTGCGCCAGGCCGCCGTCGCGCTCGCCAAGCTGGAGGCCGGCGCCTCGGAGAAGGACGTCCCCTTCTACCAGGGCAAGGTCGCCGCGGCCCGCTTCTTCGCCCGCAACGTCCTGCCGACCACGGCGCCGCAGCGGCTGATCGCCGAGGCCGTCGACAACGAGATCATGGAGCTCGCCGAAGAGGCCTTCTGAGCCCTTCGCGGCCCACGATGACCGCCTGACCCACCCTCAGTACGACGGGGGCGCCGCGGCGGCGACGGCCCCCACCCGGAGGAATTAAAAAACTAAAAAGACCAAGAGAGGGGCGTGTAGAGTTTTTTTGGGGTGAGTGTTTTAA
>NZ_JBHWBW010000517.1:0-1565 GCF_042735675.1 Kitasatospora sp. NPDC059571 | reverse complement strand
GTCTCTGTGGCGCCGTCGCGCCCCCTGCGCCCCCCCCCCCCCCCCCCCTACCCCGGGGGGGGCGCGCCGGCGGGGGGCCCCCCCCGCCGTGCGTTCGAAGCTGTCACGGACCTGTGCCGGTTCGAATGTTCTGTCACCGTTTTTGAGTTCACAGCGTCATGTCCGTGTACGGGCATATGCTCAGGGTCGGAACCGGGTCCCCCATCCGGAGTCCGATCTCCCTCAACCCAGGAGCAGCATGTCGACCGCCGACCGCCCGGTCCACTTCGACCGGACGCACACCGACGATCTGATCGCCTACCTCAGTGCCGCGCCGTCGCCGTACCACGCCGTTGCCGGGGCCGCCGAGCGGCTTGAGAAGGCCGGGTTCCGGCAGGTCCGGGAGACCGACGCCTGGGGGGCCGAGGCCGGCGGGCGGTACGTCGTCCGCGGCGGCGCACTGATCGCGTGGTACGTGCCCGAGGGGGCCGGGCCGGCCACACCGTTCCGCGTGGTCGGCACGCACACCGACTCGCCCAACCTGCGGGTCAAGCCGCTCCCGGACACCGGCACCGCCGGCTGGCGCCAGGTCGCCGTGGAGATCTACGGCGGCGTCCCGCTGAACACCTGGCTCGACCGCGACCTCGGCCTCTCCGGCCGGCTCACGCTGCGCGACGGCAGCACCCGCCTGGTGCAGATCGACGAGCCGCTGCTGCGCGTCCCGCAGCTCGCCATCCACCTCGACCGCCAGGTCAACGAGGGCCTCAAGCTCGACAAGCAGCGCCACATCACGCCGATCTGGGGAATCGGCGAGACCACCGAGGGCGCGCTCATCGAGTTCGTGGCCGAGCGGGCGGGCGTGGCCGCCGCCGACATCGCGGGCTGGGACCTCATGACCCACGACGTGCAGCCGCCGTCCTACCTCGGCCGCGACCGCGAGCTGCTGGCCGGCCCGCGCCTGGACAACCTGCTCTCCGTGCACGCCGCCACCGCCGCGCTCGCCGCCGTCGCCGGCGCCGACCTGCCGTACATCCCGGTGCTGGCCGCCTTCGACCACGAGGAGACCGGCAGCGAGTCGGACACCGGCGCCCAGAGCCCGCTGCTCGGCAACGTGCTGGAGCGCACCGTCTACGCCCGCGGCGGCACCCCGGAGGACCGCGCCCGGGCGCTGGCCGGCACCGTCTGCCTCTCCTCCGACATGGGCCACGCCGTCCACCCGAACTACAGCGAGCGGCACGAGCCCGGCCACCGCCCGATGCCCAACGGCGGCCCGATCCTCAAGGTCAACGTCAACAACCGCTACGCCACCGACGGCGTGGGCCGGGCGATCTTCACCGCCGCCTGCGAGAAGGCGGGCGTGCCCTGGCAGAGCTTCGTCTCCAACAACGCGATGCCCTGCGGCACCACCATCGGCCCGATCACCGCGGCCCGGCTCGGCATCACCACGGTGGACTGCGGCATCGCGGCGCTGTCCATGCACTCGGCCCGCGAGCTCTGCGGCGCCGACGACCCGTACCTGCTCGCCAGCGCCATCAAGGCCTTCCTGGAGGGCTGAGGACCCGGGGGCGGGCCGACCGGTGCCGGTC
>NZ_JBHWBW010000516.1:0-5404 GCF_042735675.1 Kitasatospora sp. NPDC059571 | reverse complement strand
GTGGTTCTGGTCACGGTCTAATTACTCACCTGAGCTTCCGGCCCCCGGGCGCGCTCCCGGGCCCGGGGCCCCCGGGCCGGGGGAGGGGCTCCGCCGTGTCCGGGTGCTGCCGCCCTACAGCCGCCGCAGGCGCTGCACCGCCTCCCGGAGTACCTCGTCCTTCTTGCAGAAGGTGAAGCGGACCAGGCTGCGGCCGGCCTCGGCGTCGTCGTAGAAGACGGCGTTGGGGATGGCGACCACGCCGCAGCGCTCCGGGAGGGAGCGGCAGAACTCGGGGCCGTCCTTCTCCCCGAGCGGGGTGATGTCGGCGGTGATGAAGTACGTGCCCTCCGGCCGGAAGACCTGGAAGCCGGCCTCGGCCAGCCCGTCCGCCAGCAGGTCCCGCTTGCGCGCGAGATCGGCGCGCAGGGTGTCGAAGTACGCGTCGGGCAGCCGCAGCGCCTCGGCGACGGCGTACTGGAAGGGGCCGGCGGAGACGTAGGTGAGGTACTGCTTGGCCGTCCGGACGGCCGAGACCAGCTCCGGTGCGGCGGTGACCCAGCCGACCTTCCAGCCGGTGAAGGAGAAGGTCTTGCCGGCCGAGGAGATCGAGACGGTGCGCTCCCGCATGCCCGGCAGGGCGGCGATGGGGTGGTGGCCGCCGCTGAACACCAGGTGTTCGTAGACCTCGTCGGTGACCACCAGGAGGTCGTGCTCGACGGCGAGTTCGGCGATCACGGCGAGCTCGTCCGGGGTGAGGACCAGGCCGGTGGGGTTGTGCGGGGTGTTGATCAGCAGCAGCCGGGTGCGCGGGGTGATCAGCGAGCGCAGCCGCTCCAGGTCCGGGCGGAACGAGGGCGCCCGCAGGGTCAGCGGCACCCGGACGGCGCCGGCCATGGCGATGCACGCGGCGTAGGAGTCGTAGAACGGCTCGAAGGCGATCACCTCGTCGCCGGGCTCCAGCAGGGCGAGCAGCGCGGCGGCGATGGCCTCGGTGGCGCCAGCGGTGACCAGGACCTCGTGGTCGGGATCGTGGTCGAGGCCGTAGAAGCGCTGCTGGTGCTCGGCAATGGCGGTGCGGAGCTCGGGGATGCCCGGGCCGGGCGGGTACTGGTTGCCGTGGCCGTCCAGCACCGCGCGGGCCGCCGCCTCGGCGACCTCGCGGGGGCCGTCGGTGTCGGGGAAGCCCTGCCCGAGATTGATCGAACCGGTGGCGGTCGCCAGGGCGGACATCTCCGCGAAGATCGTCGTCCCCATACCCGCCAGTCGGCGGTTCAGCAGCGGCCTTGCACCCATTCCGGTTCCTCCCGGCTCGTCGTCCCGGCCATCCTCCGACGGCGGCCGAGGCCGGGGCAAGCGGTCCGGCGGTCAGCCGGCGCACATCTCGTCGAGGAAGCCGTCAAGGATGCCGAGGTAGTTGTCGACGTCGCGGTCGGTGTGGGCGAAGCCGGCGTGCGGCCCGGCGGAGGAGATCGCGTCCCACACGCCCCGGTTGGCGAAGTAGACCCGCCGGGTGTCGGTGAACAGCGGGTCGAGGCTGCGGTGCGCCTCCCGGGCGGTGCGCGGTCGTTCGGGGAACAGGCAGTAGCCCGACCGGGCGCCGAACCGGTGAGCGCACCACGCGAGTCCGTGTGCCCGGGCGGCGTCCTCGATGCCGTCGGAGAGCCGCCCGCCGAGCCCGGCGATCCGGTCGTGCTCCGCCCGGGTCATCAGCTCGGACAGCACGACCTCGGCGCAGGCGAGCGACAGCGCGTTGCCGAACAGCGTGCCGCCGAGGGCGAGTCCGACCGTCTCGCCGAGTTCGTCCGCCGGGTTCGCCTCGATGACCCCGGCCAGGGCCGAGGTCATCCCGTAGCAGCCGATCGGGATGCCGCCGGCGATGCCCTTGCCGCCGGTGACCAGGTCCGGGGCGATGCGGTAGCGCGTGACGGCGCCCCCGTACAGGTCGAACTGGGTGTGCGTCTCGTCGACCGCCAGCAGCGTTCCGTACCGGGTGCAGGCCTCGCGCAGCCCCGGCAGGAAGCCCGGATCCGGCAGCACCGTACCGCAGTTGGTGAGCACCCCCTCGATCAGCACGGCGGCCGTCCGCCGCTGCGCCAGTACGCGCTCGGCCGCCGCGAGGTCGTTGAAGTCGACCACCGCGAGGCCGGGCGGCAGCGGGCCCAGTCCGGTGGCCTCCGGCGCCGGCGGGGCGCCGCCCTCGCCGCCCGCCCACAGGGTCTCCTGGAGCTGGCCGTGGTACCCGCCGTCGAACAGCAGCACCCCCTGGCGGCCGGTGGCCACCCGGGCGATCCGCAGCGCCTCGGTGTTGGCCGTCCCGGCGGAGAGGGTGAACTGCCAGTACGGGAGGCCGAACCGCTGCCGCAGCCGGTCGCAGACCGCGAGGGCCTGTTCGACCGGCAGGAACATCTGCACACCATGCGCGGCCCGTTCGCCGATCACCTCGGTCAGCCGGGGGTGCGCGTAGCCGAGCACGGAGGACATGTCGCCGACGTTGAAGTCGACGTAGTCGTTGCCGTCGACGTCGGTGAGGACCGGGCCGCTGCCGTGCGACACCCACAGCACGGGGGTCCGGTAGAAGCCGGCCATCCAGGCCATCGGCACCCCGTCCGGCATCCGGGTGCCCGCCCGGGACGCCAGCTCCAGTGATCGCGGGACGCGGGCCCGGAAGGCGGCGTCCTCGCGCGCCCTGATCCGGACGAGCGCTTCGCGGTGGCGGCGGTCCAGGCCGGCTTCGGCATCCATGGGACCTCCGGTGATCGGTCCGTGTTCCACGCTAGAGCTCCCGGGGGCGGGCCGCAGCCCCTCCACGGCGCGGTGCGCACGGGCCGGCCGCCGCCGGAACGCGCACGGGCCCGCCCCCCTTGCGGGGGCGGGCCCGGTCACGGGTCTGCGGGTGTCAGGACTCGTCGCCCTCGGCGGCCTCGCCGCCCTCGCCCTCTTCGTTCTCGATCTCGTTCTGCAGGCCGAGGCGCTCGACCATCCACTGCTCGAAGCCGACCGAGGCCTGCGTCCAGTTGGCGGTGGTGGTGACGAAGTACTCCAGGTTGACGCCGGTGCCGACGATCATCTGGGACTCGCCGATCAGGCGGACCACGCCGTCCTCGTGGGTGTGGGTGTAGACCTTCGGCCAGAGGGTCTCGCGGTTCCACTCGTCGACGAGGTCGAGGATCTCGCCCTTCTTCTCCAGCGGGTACGCGCGGTCGTAGAAGGCGCGGACCGCGAAGAGCTCCTTCTGCTCGCCGCGGAACATGTAGTAGACGCGGAAGCCCTCCCACGGCGCGGTGAGGTCACCCTCCTCGTCCACGACGTGCTTCAGCTGCATCTGGTCGAGCAGCTGCGTCACCAGGTTCTGGTCCGGCACGATCACCGGCGGCGGCCCGGACGGCGCGCCGCCGGGCTGACCGCCCTGTGGCGGCTGCGGTGCGCCGAACGACGGGATGGACGACGGGTCGATGCTCATGGTGGTCCTCAATCTCACAGCACGGGGTGGTCGGCAATGAGAGGCCGCCCTTCCATGTCCCATCCTGCCTCATCCGGGCCGCAGGGCACAGGGGCTCCGCCGTCCGGACGCACCCCATCGGCACACGGGGGCCGGGCCGGCTCAGAAGATCTGGAGCCAGCGCACGGTGCCCTCGGCGCCGTTGTCGTAGTAGTTGTCGTCCTCCCAGGTCCAGGGGTCGAGGTGGCGGGTCACCCCGCCGTTGATGCTGGTGTAGTAGTACAGCAGGTTGTTGCCGGAGTAGAGGTTGTCGACGCGGTAGATCGTGACGTCGGCGTAGCCCTTGTTGGCGAAGCAGAGATGTCCGGAATAGCCGTAGTTGTAGATATTGACGAAGTCCGACCGGCCGGCGCAGTCGACCCGGTTGATGGCGCTCGCGTCGGTCGCCGGGAGGGCGAGGACGAGTGCGGCGGCGGCCGTCGCGGTGAGCGCGGCCTGCTTCCAGCGGTGTGTCATGGGGGTCACCGTTTCCTGCGGGGGCCGGCCGGGCCGGCGGGGTCGGTCGGGGTCGAGCGGGATCCTCGCAACCGGCGCGCGGACCCGACCAGGCGGTTGCACGGACGTTGGGCGGCGGAACATCCGGTCGCCCCCGGCAAACGCTGACGTTGAGTGATACATGTCACGCGCGGGGTGATCGGAACGCGTTGCCGCCCGCCACGGCGGCGGTTAGTTTGCGGTGCACCCTCCCGGTGGCCGCGGAGCGCCGCCGCCGGACGTCTGACGGGTGGCATCGGATGATGAGGGAGTCATCGGTGGGGGAATCCGAGACGGGCGCACCGCCGGACCGGCTGGGGGCGCTGCTGCGCAGCCTGCGACTGGACCGCGGGATGACCCAGGAGGAGCTGGGCGCGGCCTCCGGCATGAGCGTGCGGTCCATCCGCGACCTGGAGCGCGGGGTGTCCTGCCCGCGGATCTCGACGCTGCGCCTGCTGGCGCACACCTGGCAGCTCTCCGAGGCGCAGGGCGCCGAGCTGCACCGGCTGGCGCGCGCCAAGCGGGACCGGTCCGCGCGCTACGCCCCGGGCGGGGCCAGGTGGTGAGGCCGCCCCGGCGGGCCGCCGCGCTGGCCGCAGCGGGGGCGGCGCTGCTGGCGGTGGCCGGCTGCACGGGCGGGCCGGGGGCGGCGGTGCCGGCCCTCACCCCGCCGGCCCTCGGCACCCCCGCGCCACCGCCCTCGGGGCGCGAGGGGATGCTGCAGCTCCCGCTGTCGGCGTACGGGCTGAGCAGCGACGAGAGCGCCCGGCAGCAGCAGGCCGTCCGGGCGCTCACCGCCGACTGCATGCACAGGGCCGGCTACACCTCGTTCACCGGGGACGACGCCTTCGACGGCGGGAGCGGCCGGGTGAGCGACGCGAACGCGATGCCGGGCGGCGCCTTCGGCTACCTGCCGGCGACGGTGGCACCCGTGCAGGGCTTCCACGCCGCCCGGCCGCCCGCCGCGCCTGCGCCGCCGCGGGCGCCGTCCTCGGAGGCGGAGCGCGGTGCGGCCGAGGACTGCGTGCGCAAGGCGCTGGCCGCCCTGCCGACCGGTGACCGGGCAGGCTCGGACCTGGTGACCCGGCTGTTCGGCGAGTCGCAGGCGGCCACCGCCAAGGACGCCCGGGTGGTGGCCGCGACCCGGGCGTGGGCCGGCTGTATGACGGCCGCCGGCTACCCGGACGCCACGCCCGACGGCCTGGTGGCGCGCTACCGGGGCCCCGGATCGCCGGGCCGCGACGAGCTGGCGGCCGCCGAGGCCGACGCCGCGTGCACCACCGGCAGCAACCTGGCCGGGATCTGGTTCGCCGTGATCGCCGGCTACCAGCGGCAGCAGATCGCCGCCAACCAGGAGCGGCTGGCGGCGTACAAGGACGAGGTGGCCCGGCAGGTCGCGGGCTACGCCCGGCTGATCGGCTCCTGACGGATCCGGCCGGGCCGAGGGGC
>NZ_JBHWBW010000515.1:0-5410 GCF_042735675.1 Kitasatospora sp. NPDC059571 | reverse complement strand
GCGAGCGCCGCCCGGCGCCCCCGGGCGCGCCCCCCACGCCGGCGTCGCCGGCCCGCCGCCCCGCCGCGCAGGGCGGCCCGGGTCATCCGTGGCTGGCTCCGCACGGCGCGGACGGCGTCCTCGTAGCGGAGGTCGGCGAGGCGCTCCATCAGCGCCCGGGTGACGGCGACGAACGGCGTCGGCAGCGGGACCCGGAGCAGCGGCAGTCCGGCCGCCTCGGCGGCCTCGACCAGGGCGGGCGGCACGGTGTCGTGGGTGAGCCCGGTGCCGAAGCCGAGCGCGGCGACCCCGGCCGCCACCAGCCCGTCGACGTAGCGCCGCTGGCCGGCCGGGTCGGCGGGCAGCCGCAACCCGGTGGTCAGCAGCAGCTCGCCGCCGGCCAGCCACGGGCCGGGGTCGGCGAGTTCGATGCTGTGCGCCCAGGTGGCGCGGCGGTCCAGCCCGGCCGCACCGGCGAGGACGACCAGACCGAGGTCGCGGCGGGCGACCAGCCAGCGGACCGGAACACCGTCCATCGAACCTCCCGTACCGGGTACCCGCGGCCGATCAGGACGCGGGCGGGGCCGGGGGCTCGGTCGACAGCCCCTCCACCACGCTCGCGTCCGGCAGGTGGGCGAGCAGCGCGTCCGGGGCGATCAGCAGCTTGCCGGCCCGGTCGCCGCCGCCGAGGACGATCTCGGGGCGGGTCAGCACGGGGGCGTCCAGGTAGACCGGCAGGCCGGGCGGCAGGGCGACCGGGGTGACCCCGCCGACCTGCATGCCGGTGAGCTCGACGGTCTCCTCGGCGCTCGCGAACGACACCCGGCGGGCGCCGAGCAGCTTGCGCACGGCCCGGTTGACGTCCACCCGGCGGGTCGCCTGGACGAGGCAGGCCGCGTACCGGCGCGGCTCGGTCTTGGCGACCACCAGGATGCAGTTCACCGAGTCGACGGGCGCGAAGCCGTACCGGGCGCAGAACTCCGCGGTGTCCGCGAACTCCGGGTCGATGTCCAGCCAGCGGTACGGGACGCCGTCGGCGTCGAGGCCGGCGCGCACGGCGTCCGCAATGCTGCGAGTGCTCTCCACGGGCCCGAAGCTACCAGCCCGCGGCGGGCGCCCGGGCCCGGCCGGCGGTCGGCCGGGCGCGCGGCGGCCCACTACCCTCGGCGGGACGGCTCGCGGACGCCGCCACCACGAGGTGGTCCGCCCCGGCCGTCGGGAAGGCGGCGGACGTGGTGGACGGCCTGGATGCGGCGCTGGTCCGCGAGCTCCAGCGGGACGGGCGGGTGAGCTACCAGCGGCTCGCCGACCTGCTGGGGGTCTCCCGGGAAGCGGCCCGGGCGCGGGTCCACCGGCTGACCTCCACGGGCGCCGTGCGGGTGGTGGGGATCGTCCGCCCGTCGGTGGTGGGCATCGCGGCGATCGCGCACGTGTCGCTGAACGTCGAGGGCCCCGCGCGGCCGGTCGCCGAGGCGGCGGCCACCCGGCCGGCCACCTCGTTCGTCTCCTGCACGGCAGGCGGCGCAGCGGTGCTCGCGGAGGTCCGGGTGGCCGACGACGCTGCGCTGGAAAGGGAGTTCACCGCGCTGCGGGAGATCCCGGGGGTGCACGGCATCGAGGTCTTCCGCTGCACGGAGCTGCTCCGGGACGCGTACTCGCCGCTGCCCGGCGGGCACCCCGGGCCGCAGCCGAAGGCGGCGGCGCCGGCCGTCGACGACACCGACCGGGTGCTGCTGGGACTGCTGCAGGTCGACGGCAGGGCCTCGTTCGCCGCCCTCGCCGAGCGGGTCGGGCTCTCCCAGCCCGCCACCCGGGCCCGGGTGCTGCGGCTGCTGGAGTCGGGGGCGGTGCACGTCACCGGGCTGGTCGCCTCGCAGGCGCTGGGGGTGCGGGAGGCCGTCGGGGTGGGGCTCGGGGTGCGGGGCGGCGCGCGGGAGGCGGCCGGCCGGGCGGTCGCCCTGCCCGGGGTCAACTACGTGGCCGCCGGGCACGGCCGCTTCGACGTGGTGTGCGGGGTCGACGCCGCCGACCGCGCGGCGCTGCTCGCCACCCTCGACGAGCTGCGCTCCGTGCCGGGCGTGGTCCGCGCGGAGGCCTGGTACCACCTGGACATCGTCAAGGAGACCTACAGCTACGATCTCCCGCCCGCGGCGGCGAATCATTCGCTCGCAGCATCCCCCCATTAAGAATCGCAGAATCACGGGGAAATTGCCTGCGGAATGTCGCTCGGAATCCATTGACGCGACATTTCCGCCTGCCATTGAATGGCCGGCGTCCCCCACTCCCTCACCACGCCGGGATTCCTGATGACCAGATCCCCCCAGCCGGACGTCGCGGCGCTCCCCCGCTCGCTCGGCGTCTTCGGCGGCGTCCTGCTGACGCTCTCCTGCGTGACCCCGGCCTCCTCGCTCTTCATCGTGGTACCGCCGCTGCTCCAGTCCCAGGGCAGCGGCACGGTCGCCACCCTGCTGATCGCCGCCCTGCTCTCGCTCGGCGTCGGCTTCTGCTACGCGGAACTCGGCACCCTCGTCCCCAGCGCCGGCGGCGAGTACTCGATCGTCGGACAGCTGCTCGGCCGCCTCGCCGGCTGGCTGGTCTTCGTGATCTCCGTGGTGTCGCTGCTGGTGATCCCGCCGATCATCGCGCTCGGCACCGCCGGCTACCTCTCCTCGGTGGTCTCCCTCGACCCGGCGGTGGCCGGCGCCGCGGTGATGGCGGTGGCCGTCGCGGTCGGCATCCTCGACATCAAGTCCAACGCCCTGATCACCGGCCTCTTCCTCGGCCTGGAGGTGCTCGCCGCGGCGGTGGTCAGCGTGCTCGGCCTCACCCACGTCCACCAGCCGCTCGGCAGCCTGGTGCACGCGGTCGTCCCGGACGGCCACGGCGGCACCGGCCCGTTCACCGCCGGACTGCTGGTCTCCGGCCTGGCGGTCGCGCTGTTCACCTACAACGGCTTCGGCACCGCGGTGTACCTCTCCGAGGACCTGCGCGACCCGCGCCGCACCGTGGCCCGCACCGTGCTGTGGTCGCTGCTCGCCGGCGTCGTGCTGATCACCGTGCCGGTCGCCGCGATCTGCCTGGGCGTCGACTCCCCCGACCGGCTCGCCGCCGGCGACCTCGTCGCGATCGTCGACTCCTGGGCCGGCAGCACCGTCGGCACCTTCGTCAGCCTCTGCATCGCCGCCGCCATCCTCAACGCGGTCATCGTCATGGTGCTGCAGAACGGCCGCGTGCTGTACGCCTCCGCCCGCGACCGCACCTGGCCCGACCCGGTCAACCGGGTGCTCGGCTCGCTGCACCCCCGCTGGGGCTCGCCCTGGGCCGCCACGCTGGCGATCGGGCTGCCGGGCGTGGTCCTCGCCCTCGCGGTGCCGATCGACGCCCTGCTCGGCTTCACCGGCGTGGTCGTCGCGGTGATCTACCTGCTGCTGGGCTGCGCGGCGCTCACCGCGCGCCGCGGCCGCCACCGCACCACCGCCGCCTGGCGGATGCCGCTGTGGCCGGTGGTGCCGGTCGTCACCATCGCCGTCCTCGGCTACTCGCTCACCCAGCAGACCGCCCGCGACCTGCTGATCACCGGCGGCGTCCTGCTCGCCGGCACCTGCTACTGGTTCGCCTACCTGCGGCCGCGCAGCGCCACCCACTGGGTGCTCAGCCTGCCCGCCGACCTGACCGACACCCCCGCCGACGCCCCCCTGGGCACCGCGGCACCCCTGAACGGAGCCCGGCAGTGACCCGCCCCGCCGACCTCGTCCTGCACAACGCGCACGTCCACACCGTCGACGACGCCCGGCCGCGCGCCGAGGCGCTCGCCGTCCGCGACGGCCGGATCGCCTGGGTCGGCGACGGCGCGGACTGGCGCCGCTTCGCCGGACCGGACACCGAGGTGGTGGACGCCCGCGGCCGGCTCGTCATGCCCGGCTTCGTGGACAGCCACAACCACGTCCGGCTCGGCTCCGACGCCGACTGCGTCCAGCTCGCCGGAGCCGGCACGCTCGACGAGATCGGCGCGCGGATCGCCGCCCGGCGCCGCAGCCACCCCGACGCCGACTGGATCGAGGGCGAGGCCTTCGACTACTCCGCGATCCCCGGCGGCCGGATGCCGACCGCGGCCGACCTCGACCCGTACACCGGGGACCGCCCGGCGTTCGTGCTGAGCTACGACGTGCACACCGCCTGGCTGAACACCGCGGCGC
This sequence comes from Kitasatospora sp. NPDC059571, assembly GCF_042735675.1. Taxonomy (NCBI): domain Bacteria; kingdom Bacillati; phylum Actinomycetota; class Actinomycetes; order Kitasatosporales; family Streptomycetaceae; genus Kitasatospora; species Kitasatospora sp. NPDC059571. The sequence goes on along the minus strand of NZ_JBHWBW010000515.1, from coordinate 1,235 downwards.
TGCGGCGCCTCGGCATCGGCCGGGACACCGACCGGACGGCGTACGGCACCGTGCAGAAGGACCCGGCGACCGGCGAGCCCACCGGATTCCTCACCGACTTCGCGGTCCGCGGGCTCTCCCGGGACGGCCACCGGGCGCTGCGCGCGGCGGGGGTGCCGTGGGCGGACCCGGACCGGCAGTACCGTCGGCTGGCCGGCAGCCTGGACATGGCCGCCCGGTACGGGATCACCACCGTGGTCGAGCCGCAGAACTCCCTCGACGACCTGGCCCTGTTCGAGCGGGCGCTGACGGAGGGCCGGCTGCGCTCGCGGCTGGTCGCGGGGCTGTTCCACCCGCGCGGCACGACCGCGGAGGACCTCGCCGAGTTCGCCGCGGCCGCCCGCCGGCACGGCTCGGACCGGTTCCGGGTCGGCCCGCTGAAGCTGTACATCGACGACGTGGTGGAGCCGCACACGGCGGCGCTGCTCGAACCGTACGCCGGGCACCACAGCCACCGCGGTGAGACGTTCTACCCGCCGGAGGAGTTCGCCGAGGTGCTGGCCGGGCTGGACGCGGCGGGCTTCCAGGCCTTCGTGCACGCGACCGGCGACCGCGGCATCCGCACCGTGCTGGACGCGGTGGCGCACGCCCGCGCGGTCAACGGCCCGCGCGACGCCCGCCACCAGATCGTCCACGTGGAGTGCCTCGACCCGGCGGACGTCCCGCGCTTCGCCGAGCTCGGCGTGGTGGCCTGCATGCAGCCGCGGCACTGCTCGCCGGACATCGCCGGCCCCGGCCGGGACTGGGCCGAGGCCGTCGGCGAGCGCCGCTGGCACAAGGCCTGGCCGATGCGCAGCCTGCACGAGGCCGGCGCGGTGCTCGCGCTGTCCAGCGACTGGAACGTCGCGGAGATGGACCCGCTGGTCGGCCTGTACACCGCCGTGACCCGGCGCGGGCTGGCCGGTGGCGAACCGTGGATGCCCGCGGAGACGCTCGACCTGGCCACCGCGCTGCGCGGCTACACCCTGGGCAGCGCCCACGCCGTCCACCTGGAGAACGAGCTGGGCAGCCTCACCCCGGGCAAGCTCGCCGACCTGGTGCTGCTCTCCGACGACCTGTTCGCCCTGGAGCCGAAGGCCTACCTCGACGCCCGGGTGGAGCTCGGCGTGGTCGGCGGCGAGGTCGTGCACCGGGCCGGCTGACGGTCCTGCGGCACGGCGAGGGCCCCCCCCCCCCCGGGGGGGGGGGGGCCGGGC
>NZ_JBHWBW010000514.1:0-5438 GCF_042735675.1 Kitasatospora sp. NPDC059571 | reverse complement strand
CATCACCGCCCCCACGGGGTGCTCGGACTACAGCTCCGCGATGACGTACCCGCCGTGACCCACCTCGTCCCCCTCCGGTGCGGGGCGGGCCTGCCCCGCCCGGCCCACAGACGTTCCCGCCACGCCCCGCACCCTCGGCCGGCACTGGTCCTTCCACTCGAATGGCCCGCCCCGCCGACGGACAGCGGGGCACCTGGAGGACCGGCCCGACGGGCGATGCCGCCGCCACGAACAGCGAGCGGGCGCACCACCCGACGTCCCGCCCGGCCCGCCCGCCGCGCCGTGGGCGCTCGCGGAGTCTTCACCGATGCCGTCGGTGCCCGTCCCCTGCCGGCGGCCGCTTCCGGGCCATGCGGGCCGCTCCTCGGGCGGCCGCCGGAGGAGGTCAGGAGAGAAGTCCGGTCGGAAACGCCCGACGCTTTCCGACGCGCCGATGCCCGAGCAAGGTCTTCAGCCCGCGCCGGGCATGCGCGGTGCGGGTCAGTCCGGTGGCGGGAGGAGGGTGCCGAGCGGGCCGAGGTCCAGGTTGAGGTCCTGGAGGGTCAGACCGTAGCGGGTGCACAGGTCGGTCATGCGGTCGTGGAGGGCCATGAGGGTGGCGCCCAGGGTCTCCTCCTGCTCGTCGGTGAGGTCACCGGACTCCACCCGGTGGAGCGCCTGGCGCTCGATGAGCTGGCGCAGGAGTTCGACGATGGTGAGGACGAGCTTCATGAGGTCGCGCTCGACCGTGTCCGGGCCGGTGGTGATCCTCCGCGGCTGGCGTGCCGGGGTTGCGTGCTGTGCGGGCGTGGAATCGCTGGGGGTGGCCGGCAGCAGGCGAAAGGCGCGGGCAGCTGCTTCGGCGACCTCGTCGAAGCGGTTGCGGCCGGCCGCGTCGCCGGTCATGGCTCTCCGGGGCGGCGCGGGGTTTCCGAGGCCCAGGGCGCCGGGTGCTGTTCGCTGATGGACACGATGAGCGCGCGCAGGGAGATCCGGACGAGGTCGATGTCCGCGATGGACAGGACGATGTCGCCGGTCAGGACGACGCCGCCGCTGAGCAGGCGGTCGAGCAGGTCGATGAGGGCGACCTGCCGCTGCGGCAAGGGGGCGTCAGGGGTGGCCGGGAGGCCGTCCGCCGCTCTCACGATGAGGCCCCTCCTCCCCTTCCGGCGGCATCGCGAAGGAGTACGGGGCCCAGGGGCCGGTCACGTCGATCCGCACGCCGGGCAGGCCGTCGGCCGCCTGGAGGGCCTCGGCGCGGAACGCTGCGGCGTGCTCCACGGGGACGAGGTAGGCGTCGTTCACGATGTTCGTGCCGGGACCAGGTGCCAGTTCGCCCTGCTGGACGCGGTGGCGGACCCGGTCCACGGCGTGCAGCCGGGCGGTCGCGTCGATGCGCTCGGCCGCCGTGCCCGCCGCCTGGTAGCTGTCCTGCCTCAGGTCTTGTTCGGCCCGGCGGTGGCGAAGGTAGGCGCGTCCGGGGCCGAGATCCTTCGCAGGGGGCGGGGGAGGGACGGCCGCGACGTCGACGTACAGTTTGACGCCCCACTCCAGCAGGCCGGCCAACTCGGCCAGGCGGTCGAGGAAGGCGTTCTGCCGGGCGTCGAGCACCGAACGCACCCGACCGTCGTCGAGATGCACCGTGGCCAGCCGCAGCGGCAGCACGGTGGTGTGCGAGGCGATGGCCTCGATCACGCCGTGGTGGGCCCTGGCGACTTCCTCGAGCCACGGCAGCTCCTCCAGGTGCCGCCGGAGCGCGACCTCGTCGAAGTCGTCGGAGGGTACGGAGCTCACGGCTGCCACGAGGCTCTGCTCGTTCGTGGCCCGCACCAGGTGGACCCGGCAGCCGGCGACCCCGGTGATGGCGCCGACGGCCTGCTCAAGGCCGCTGGTCCACCGGGCGACGGCGTAGGTGTAGGCGAGGGTCGGCCCGGTCATGGCTCGTCCCCCGCACCGGGGCGGGTGCCGGGTGGGCTGCGCCTCGTGCGTGCGGGTCGGCGCGCAGGTTTCTCGTCGGTGCCCGCGGCCGGTGGCAGGCCCTTCTCGGCCTGCAGGGCGTCGAGCTGTGCCCGCAGGCGCCGGTTCTCCTCCTCCAGCGTCTGCCGGCTCCCGGCCCCGGAGGAGAGCGAGGGGTCGTGCTCCCACCAGTCGATGCCCATCTCCTTGGCCTTGTCCACGGAGGCGATCAGCAGGCGCAGCTTGATGGTGAGCAGCTCGATGTCGAGGAGGTTGATCTGGATGTCCCCGGCGATGACGATGCCCTTGTCCAGCACGCGTTCCAGGATGTCGGCAAGGCTGGCCGAGGACTGCCCACCGGGCGGTTCCGACCGGGTGGGGAAGGAACCGAGGCGTCGGGCGACGGGGTCGGTCACGGTCGGCTCGCCTCCTTGTCCCTGGTAGTGCGCGGCGTCCGGTCAGGCGCCGGTCTGCTGCCGGTGGGCTCTGATCTCGTCCAGGCGGTCGAGGAGTTCGTCCTCGCGCCGGTCGAACGTCTCGTCGTCGATCTCGCCGGCCAGGAGTGCCTGCTCCAGGGCGGCGAGCTCCCGCTGGACGGGTTCGGGGTCGTAGTACTCGTTCTCGGCGGTCTCCACCACGCGTTCCAGCACCCAGATGGTGCCGCGCAGCGGTGCGAGCGGGAGGGTGAGGATCTGGGTGAGCAGGCCCATGGCGACTCCCGTTCACACGAAGCTGTAGGCGGGCAGCGGGCCGTGCAGCCGGAAGTCGAAGTCGTCGCCGAGTTCGGCGGTGAGGCCCTTCTCGGCCGCGAGGAACAGCTGCTCGTGTTCGCGGTCCACCAGGAACGAGACGTTCAGGAAGTCCTCGCCCGTCGGCTCGGAGTTGACCTCCTGGCGGGCGTGGGGCCGCAGCGCCTCGGTGATGCCCGTGGCCAGGGCGTAGTGGCGGGCCCGGACCTCCTGGGCGACCAGTTCGCCGAGGGCCAGTGGCAGCTCCGGGTTGGTGTCACCGTCGGTGATCTCGTCGTTGAGCCGCCGGGCCTCGGGCGAATCCAGCAGGATCTGCCGCAGCAGGGCGTTCTCGTCGATGGCTGCCTTGAGGTGGTACTCGGCGCAGCCCTCCAGGGCGGTGATTCGGCTGAGGTACTCGTCGTGGCGTTCGGTGAGCGCCGTCCGTACCGCCTCGTCGTCGGGTGCGGTGAGACCGAACTGCAGCGGCAGGACGGTGCCGTCGGACATCAGGCGTTCCTGGACGCTCTGGTGGGCGGAGAGGTCACGGCGCTTGGGACGCAGTCCTTCCGGTGCGTCGCTGACGATCGCACAGAGCGGCCCGGCGCACACGCTGCGAAGCGCGGAGGGCGGCTCGCCCACGCCGACGAGGCCGTCCAGATGTCGGGGATGGTCGGCGGCAGTGATGGAGTACACGTATACGGACACGTCATTCCTCCCGGCGCCGGGCCGGCCTGCGGGCCGGCCGCTCACGCTTGGGCGCGGGTTCCTTCTTCTCCTCCTCGTCGTCGCTCCCGAGGTGGAATGCGTCGGTCACGGCCTCCACCGCTCCGGACAGCGCGCCCTTGCTCTTTCCGTGCGCACCGCCCTCGGTGACCTCACCGACGATGTCGGTCAGTTGGGTCGGCGCCTTGCGCCCGGCTTCCAGGTCGAGGCGGTTGCAGGCCTCGGCGAAGCGCAGGTAGGTGTCGACGCTGGCGACGACGATCCGGATGTCGATCTTCAGGATCTCGATCCCGACCAGGGAGACCCGGATGAAGACGTCGATCACCAGCCCGCGGTCCAGGATGAGTTCGAGAATGTCGTAGAGACTGCCGGTGCTCCCGCCGCGGGAGACGCCGGCCTGGCCTTGCGGCACCACCGTCACGGGTGCCTCCTTTCTGCCCGCCGCCGGTGCGCCGGCGGGTGTGCCCCTGCCGCAGCCGGGTGCGTGTCACGTCGGCCGGTCGATCTGCCCTCTGCTGTAGCGGCGGATCCGCTGGTAGGCGAGGAGTTCGCCGTCCTCGTCGAGCGTGACTCGGTAGCTGGCCATCACGCTGGTCGTGTCCGGGATCCGTGCCAGCTCCACCACCTCCACGTCGGCCTGCCAGCCCTCCTCGGTGGGCTTGAGCGCCGACACGGACTCCGGTGCCCGTCCGAGGAGTTCGGCGAGTTGTTCGGCCGCGTAGCGCATGGCGCGGGGGGCCGAGACCCGCCGTGCGGACTTGGACACCGCGCGCTTGGACGCGCGGCGCCGAGGAGCCGTTCGAGGCTCGCGCGGGCCCTCGTGGTCAGGCTCGCGATCCCCGGCGCTGTCCTCAGTCCCTGCGGCCATCTGTCTGCTCCGGAATCGGAGAGGTGTCGGTTGCACTCGCGTCTACCCATCCTCCTCTGACCGAATCAGTCGTGCATTCGCATCGAGGAGGACCGGCAGGCCGCGGGGGACCGAAGCGCCGGTGCCGGGTTTGCCGGCCTCTCGGGCGTCGGGGCGCCCGGGATCCGAAGAAGGCCTCCCGTGCCCGCCCGGGGCCAGCCCGCCCCTGCGTCACCGCAGGAGCGCCTCGGCTGCCTTCTTGAACGAGCTCGGGTGCGCGGGCCGGTGCGGCGCCGTGGCACGGGCCTCCAGCATGCGGGCCCCGATCTCCTGGAGTTCCTTGTTGCGGCCCAGGGCGTCGCGGACCTTGGGGAACCAGTCGTTCTCCTCCTCCTCGATGTGGTGCCCGACGGTCTCGATGAGCACGGTGGTCTTCGCGTCGAACCGCTCGTCGTCGGGTGTCATCACATCCAGCTCGGCACAGAGGAGGTCGGCGACATGGTGTTCCTCGTAGGACTCCAGGACGTCCTGCTCCAGGGCCGGCACGTGCTCGCGGACCGCCGGATACATGACCTCGTTCTCGATGTAGGTGTGGACCGTCAGGGCTTCCACGATCCTGCTCACGAGGTCGGCCTTGACCTCGGTCGCGTTCCATTCGGCGCCCTCGAACTCCCGGAAGAGACGGCGCACCTCCTTGTGGTCCTCCTTGAGCAGCACGATGGCGTCAGTGGACATGGTCGTTCCTCGATTCTGCGATCGGCGGCGTGCCCGGCCGGTAGGGACGTCCCGGGCCGGCGCCGTCAGCGGCGGGCCCGGCCGGCGTCCTCCGGCTGGTACTCCTCGTCCTCGTCCTCGTCCTCGGGAGTGTCCTCGTGGTCGTACTCGTCCTCGTACTCCTCGTCCTCGGGGGTGTCCTCAGCGTCCTCGTCCTCGGGGGCGTCCTCCTCGAATTCCTCCTCGTCGTATTCGTCCTCGGGGGCGTCCTCGGGGGCGTCCTCGTCGTATTCCTCCTCGTCGTCTCCGCCTTCGGTGTCCTCGTACTCCTCCCCCTGGCCCTCCTGGTCCTCCTGCTCCCGGGCTGCTTCCTCCTCCTCCATGGCCTCGTCATGGGTCTTGACGACCTCGCCGTCGCGGATCTCGCCACGCCAGCCCTCGGCCTCGTCGTTGGTGAGGGAGACGTAGCGCTGGAAGTTCTTGAAGTC
>NZ_JBHWBW010000513.1:0-5444 GCF_042735675.1 Kitasatospora sp. NPDC059571 | reverse complement strand
GGCCGAGGCCGGCGGCGAGCTCCTCGCCGTCCGCGAGGCGGTCGCCGCAACGGCCGCCGAGCTCGGCGCCGGCAAGCTGCGCCTGCTGGTCGGCAAGCCCGGCCTGGACGGCCACTCCAACGGCGCCGAGCAGATCGCGGTCCGCGCCCGCGACGCCGGCTTCGAGGTGGTCTACCAGGGCATCCGGCTCACCCCGGAGCAGATCGTCTCGGCGGCCGTCGCCGAGGACGTCCACTGCGTCGGCCTGTCCATCCTCTCGGGCGCCCACCCCGAGCTGGTGCCGGACGTCCTGCAGCGGCTGCGGCGCGCCGGGGTGGAGGATGTGCCCGTGATCGTCGGTGGCATCATCCCCGCTGCGGACGCCGAGGCCCTCAAGGCCGCCGGTGTCGCCGCGGTCTTCACCCCGAAGGACTTCGGCATCACCACCATCATCGGCCGGATCGTGGACGAGATCCGGCTGGCCAACAGGCTCCAGCCGTGGGCCGCGACCACCCACGCGACCAGCTGACCCGGAAGGACGAACCACCCCCCATGACTGTCAACCGCCTCCGGCCCCGCCGTTCCTGCCTCGCCGTACCGGGCAGCAACCCGCGCTTCCTGGAGAAGGCCCAGGGCCTGCCCGCCGACCAGGTCTTCCTCGACCTGGAGGACGCCTGCGCCCCGCTGGTCAAGGAGAGCGCCCGGCACAACATCGTCGACGCGCTGAACAACGGCGACTGGGGCAAGAAGACCAAGGTCGTCCGGGTCAACGACTGGACCACCCACTGGACGTACCGCGACGTGATCACGGTCGTCGAGGGCGCCGGCCCGAACCTCGACTGCATCATGCTGCCGAAGGTCCAGGACGCCGAGCAGGTCAAGGCGCTCGACCTGCTGCTCACCCAGATCGAGAAGACCATGGGCTTCGAGGTCGGCAAGATCGGCATCGAGGCGCAGATCGAGAACGCCAAGGGCCTGATCAACGTCGACGCGATCGCCGAGGCCTCGCCCCGGCTGGAGACGATCATCTTCGGCCCGGCCGACTTCATGGCCTCGATCAACATGAAGTCGCTGGTCGTCGGCGAGCAGCCGCCCGGCTACGACGCGGACGCGTACCACTACATCCTGATGCGCATCCTGATGGCCGCCCGCGCCAACGACCTGCAGGCCATCGACGGCCCCTACCTGCAGATCCGCAACGCCGAGGGGTACAAGGCGGTGGCCCGCCGCGCCGCCGCCCTCGGCTTCGACGGCAAGTGGGTGCTCCACCCGGACCAGGTCGCCGCCGCGAACGAGATCTTCTCGCCCTCGCAGGAGGACTACGACCACGCCGAGCTGATCCTCGACGCCTACGACTGGTGCACCTCCGAGGCCGGCGGCGCCAAGGGCTCCGCGATGCTCGGCGACGAGATGATCGACGAGGCCAGCCGCAAGATGGCCCTGGTCATCGCCGGCAAGGGCCGCGCCGCGGGCATGGAGCGCACCTCCAAGTTCGAGCCCCCGCAGGCCTGACCCGCCCCTCCCCTCCCTTCCGAGGCTTCCTAAGGACATCCCCATGCAGTTCGGACGCACCTACGAAGAGTTCGAGGTCGGCGCGGTCTACAAGCACTGGCCCGGAAAGACGGTCACCGAGTACGACGACCACCTCTTCTGCCTGCTCACCATGAACCACCACCCCCTCCACATGGACATCAACTATGCGGAGAACACGACGGACTTCGGCAAGAACGTCGTGGTGGGCAACTACATCTACTCCCTGCTCCTCGGCATGTCCGTGCCGGACGTCTCCGGCAAGGCCATCGCCAACCTGGAGATCGAGTCGCTGCGCCACGTCGCCCCGACCTTCCACGGCGACACCATCTACGGCGAGACGACCGTCCTCGACAAGTGGCCGTCCAAGTCCAAGGACGACCGCGGCATCGTCTACGTCGAGACCAAGGGCTACAAGCAGGACGGCACGGTCGTCTGCATCTTCCGCCGCAAGGTAATGGTGCCGACCGAGACGTACATCAAGGAGCGCGGCGGCGAGCAGCCCGGCAGGCCCACGCCCGCCTCCTGAGACCCCGGCTGGGCAGGCCGCCGTCATCGGCCGCGCCCACTCCGGCACGGGGGCCCGGCTGCCGCAGCCACGCCGGCCGGGCCCCCGACAATCCCCCTCCCCCGCTGCCGCGGGACCCCACCCTCATGCCACAGATTCGGAGCCGCACGATGGGACGCCTCGCACAGACCGACGGCCTCACCGAGATCCAGCGGGACATCCTCGCCACCGTGCGGGACTTCGTCGACAAGGAGATCATCCCGGTCGCGACGGAGCTGGAGCACAAGGACGAGTACCCGACCGCGATCGTCGAGGGGATGAAGCAGCTCGGCCTCTTCGGCCTGACCATCCCCGAGGAGTTCGGCGGTCTGGGCGAGTCCCTGCTGACCTACGCCCTGGTGGTCGAGGAGATCGCCCGCGGCTGGATGTCGGTCTCCGGCATCGTGAACACCCACTTCATCGTGGCGCACATGATCAACGCGCACGGCACCCAGGAGCAGAAGGACTACTTCCTGCCCAAGATGGCCGCCGGCGAGCTGCGCGGCGCCTTCTCGATGTCCGAGCCGGCCCTCGGCTCCGACGTCTCCGCCATCTCCACCAAGGGCGTCAGGGACGGCGACTTCTACGTCCTCAACGGCCAGAAGATGTGGCTGACCAACGGCGGCACCTCCAGCGTGGTCGCGGTCCTCTGCAAGACCGACGAGGGCGGCAACACCCCGTACAAGAACATGACCACCTTCCTGATCGAGAAGACCCCGGGCTTCGGGCCGAACGAGACCGTTCCCGGCCTGACCGTCCCGGGCAAGATCGAGAAGATGGGCTACAAGGGCGTCGACACCACCGAGCTGGTGCTGCAGGACGTCCGCATCCCGGCCGACCGGATCCTCGGCGGCGTCCCGGGCAAGGGCTTCTACCAGATGATGGACGGCGTCGAGGTCGGCCGCGTCAACGTCGCCGCCCGCGGCTGCGGTGTCGCCCGCCGCGCCTTCGAGCTGGGCATCTCCTACGCCCAGCAGCGCACCACCTTCGGCAAGAAGATCGCCGAGCACCAGGCGATCCAGTTCAAGCTCGCCGAGATGGCCACCAAGGTCGAGGCCGCCCACCAGATGATGGTGATGGCCGCCCGCAAGAAGGACAGCGGCGAGCGCAACGACCTCGAGGCCGGCATGGCGAAGTACCTCGCCTCCGAGTACTGCAAGGAGGTCGTCGAGGACGCCTTCCGCATCCACGGCGGCTACGGCTTCTCCAAGGAGTACGAGATCGAGCGCCTCTACCGGGAGGCCCCGATGCTGCTCATCGGTGAAGGTACTGCGGAGATCCAGAAGATGATCGTCGGGCGCCGGCTGCTCGAGGAGTACCGCCTGGCCGACTGACCGGCCCCGATCAGAACTTTCCGGATGGTCGAGGACGGGCGTGCGGGCCCGTCCGGAACCGCCCGGCGTACCGCGACGGCCTGGTCAGCCGACGGGGGGCCGGTACGGCGGGCCCGGAGGCGGCCGCACGGCGTGTACCAGCAGGTGCGCGCCCTGCGGCCGCTTCCGCACACCCCGACACGGACCGGGACACACCGAAGGGCCCGCGTCCGTGAGACGTGGGTCACGCGCCACGCCCGACCCCTTGGGGAACCTCCCCGGCTCGGCTACGGTCGTATACATAGCAGGCATGGCCTGGCACCGTGCCCCGCACCTCCACGAACAGGCGGCTTGCCCACCTACCGCCTGGTCCCGATAGCATCCACCGGGACAGCGTCCCCATGTACCCGATCCCCGCGGTGGCCCCCGTCCAGCGGCCATGATCCCCCGCGACTAAGGTCTTCGATGCCCATCAGCCCGTCCCCTCACACCTCCGTCCCGGACGGCGTCCTCGGCGCCGCTCCGACGGTCGGTCGGCGTCCGCGCGTGACGATCGCGCGCGGCGCGACCCCCTGGTTCGCCCCGACCCTGGCCACCGCCGCCGTGACGACCGCCCTCACCCGGCGCAACGGCGCGTGGGCCCTGGCGGCCGTTCCGGCCTGCGTCCTCGGCGCGGGCATGCTGTGGTTCTTCCGCGACCCGGAGCGTGAGATCGGCACCGGCAGAGTGATCTCGCCGGCGGACGGCGTGGTGCAGTCGATCGACGCCTGGCCGGACGGCCGGACCCGGGTGGCCATCTTCATGAGCCCGCTCAACGTGCACGTCAACCGCGCCCCGCTGCCGGGCACCGTGACGTCCGTGGAGCACGTGGCCGGCGGCTTCGTCCCGGCGTTCAACAAGGACAGTGACCAGAACGAGCGGGTCGTCTGGCACTTCGACACCGAGCTCGGCGACATCGAGATGGTGCAGATCGCGGGGGCCGTGGCCCGCCGCATCGTGCCGTACGTGGACGCCGGCACCAAGGTCGAGCAGGGCGAGCGGATCGGCCTGATCCGCTTCGGCTCCCGCGTCGACACGTACCTGCCGGCCGGCGTCGAGGTCGGCGTCGAGGTCGGCCAGAAGACCACAGCCGGGGTGACGCGCCTTGACCGTGACTGATCCTGAGACTCTCGTCGGCCTCGGTGACGAGGAGGCGACGGAGCTGCGGCGCCGCCGTTGGGCGCGCGACCGCGAACTGCGGGCGCCCCGTTCGCCGCAGCACCTGTCCACCGCCGACTTCCTGACCCTGGGGAACGCCGTCTGCGGCTTCCTGGCGATCTACTCGATCACCACCGGGGTCCTGATGCCGCACCTCACCGGTGAGACCACCTCGCCGAACCGCAACAGCGCCGCCACCGCGGTGACGCTGCTGCTGATCGGCTCCATGTGCGACCTGTTCGACGGCCTGGTGGCCCGCAAGCTGCGCTCCTCGGCGCTGGGCGCGGAGCTGGACAACCTGGCCGACCTGATCAGCTTCGGCATCGCCCCGGCGTACTTCGTGGCGGTCTGGGGCATCGTGTCGCCGGACAGCAACCAGCAGCTCTCGGCGTTCATCGCGCTGACCGTCCTGCTGGCGGTGGTGCTGCGGCTCGCCCGGTTCTCGGCGGTCAAGATGCGGCCGGGGATCTTCCAGGGCATGCCCTGCCCGATGGGCGCGATGACGGTGATCGCCATCGTGCTCCTCGACCCGCCGTTCGTCCCCGGTCTGCTGATGATCTTCGGTGTGGCGTACCTGATGGTCAGCCGCATCGAGTACCCGAAGCCGCAGGGCCTGCTGGCCACCGCCACCCTCTGCTGGATCGTCGTCTCCATCGGCTGCCTGGCGGCCTGGGCGGCCGGTCTGCCGGGCGGCGACATGCTGATGCACATCGGCGCGATCGCCCAGATCACGCTCGCCGCCATGGCGCCGCTGCTGGTCATCCGCCGCAAGGTCGGCGAGAAGGTCGGCGACGTGCGCGCCCGGCGCGCGGAGTCCCGCGGCTGCTGAGGCACCCGGAGCGCCCGACGCGAAGGGCCCGGATCCCCTGGGGGATCCC
>NZ_JBHWBW010000512.1:0-5457 GCF_042735675.1 Kitasatospora sp. NPDC059571 | reverse complement strand
CCGGAACCGGCCGCCCGTCAGGATTACTGCAGGCCCGCGGTCTTGCAGGCGGCGGCGTAGTCGCCGGTGCAGATGTCGGCGACCTTGTACAGGCCGTCGGCGATCACGGTGTCCTTGATGTTGGCCACGGTGACGACCTTCGGGTCCAGCAGCTTGGCCGGGATGCCCTTGTCGGTGTCGCTGTCGATGCTGGAGGAGGCGACGGACTTGATGTCCTTGCTCTGCAGCAGGTCGACGGCGAGCTCCGCGGCGGAGTCGGCCAGCGGCTTGTAGGCCTTGTAGATGGTGTAGGACTGGTCGCCGGTCACGATGCGCTGGATGGCGTCGAGGCCCGCGTCCTGGCCGCCGACCGGCACCTTGATGCCGGCGGACTTCAGCTGGGTGATGATCGCGGCGGCCATGCCGTCGTTGGCGGAGTAGACCGCCTGGAAGCCGTCCTTGCCGAGCTGGGTGATCGCGGCGCCGATCTTCTGGCCGGCCACGGTCGGCTTCCACTCGCCGGACTGCTCGTAGACGACCTTCTTGACCTTGCCGTCGAGGATCTTGTGCGCACCGGCCTTGAACTTGCCGGCGTTCGGGTCCGCGTCGTCACCGTTGATCATGACGATGTTGGAGTCGGCGGCCTTGGCACCGAGGGCGTCGACCAGGGCCTGGCCCTGGAGCTCGCCGACCTTCTCGTTGTCGAAGGAGACGTAGGCCGAGACCGGGCCGGTGGCGAGGCGGTCGTACGCGATGACCTTGACGCCCTTGTCGGCCGCCTCCTTGACCCAGGACTGGGTGGAGGCCGCGTCGAACGCGTCGAGGATGATGACCTTGACGCCCTGGGCGATCAGGGTGTCGAACTGCTGCTTCTGCTTGGCGGCCGAGCCCTCGGCGTTGCTGTACTTGACGTTGCAGTCGCTGCACAGCGCCTTGACCTTGGCCTCGATGAACGGCTTGTCGAAGGACTCGTAACGCGTGGAGGACGCGTTCTCCGGGAGGAGCAGGCCGATCGACTTGGTGTCGCCGCCCTTCGCGTCGGACGACTTGTTGTCACTGCCGGCCTTGCCACAGGCGGCCATGGAGAGGGCCATCGAAACAGCAGCGGTGCCGATGACAGCGCGACGCATCATTGCGTTCATGGTGGGGGGTGCCTCCCTGACAGAGCCGCAACATCGCGGCGAGGTGGAAGGGAGTCAACCCGGATCGCTCGCTTGTCGTCAATAAGTAAAACCGAGACTGCTCGGATCCGAACCCTTTCGTTATCTTCCTGAAGGCGAAGCCGAGATCAAACAACCCCGGCCCGCCCCCGTCGCACCGCTCAGCCGCAGCTCAGGCGCTACTTGCGGCCGCGAGACCGGTCTGTCGGATCGCGCCCGATTCGCCCATCTCGCTCATCACCAGGGCCAGTGCCCCGAGGACCTCCGCGCGGCCACCGAGCGTGCCCGGAACCACCGAGAGCTGGCGCGCCGCGCTCGGGATGGCATACCGCGCCACGGAGTCCCGGATCGGGGAAAGCACCAGTTCACCGGCCTCGGCGAGCTCCCCGCCGAGGATGACGCGGCGCGGGTTCAGCAGGTTGCAGAGCGTGGCGACGCCGCTGCCGATCTGCCGCCCGGCGTCCGCGATGACCCGGCGGCAGCCGAGGTCGCCCTGCTGGGCCAGCTGCACCACCTTGGACAGTGTGAGCTCGCCGGGGTGGTTGGCGTTCAAGAGGTTGAGCAGGTAGCGGGATCCGACGAAGGTCTCCAGGCAGCCGCGGTTGCCGCAGCGGCAGACCGGCCCGGCCTCGTCCAGCGTGATGTGCCCGATCTCGCCCGCGGTGCCGCCCGGGCCCCGGTAGATCTGGCCGTTGATGACCAGTCCGGAGCCGACGCCGCTGGCCACCTTGATGTACGCCAGGTCGCTCAGCCCGCGCCCGGCGCCCCAGACCAGCTCGCCCAGCGCGCCCAGGTTGGCGTCGTTGTCCACGTACACCTGCATGCCCAGGCGCTGGGAGAGCTCCCGGCCCGGGTTGACGCCCGTCCAGCCCGGCAGGATCGCCGTCGAGCCGAGCGCGCCGGTCTCCACGTCGATCGGGCCCGGCACGCCGAGGCCCACCCCGATCACCTTGTCCGGCCGGAACCCGGCCTGCGACAGCAGCCGTCCGACCAGCGCCTCGGCCCGGTCGAAGCCCTGCTGCGCCGACACGTCGGTGTCGATCGGCTCGCTCTCCTCGGCCAGCACCCGGTGCGCCAGGTTGCCCACGGCCACCCGCAGGTGGGTGTGGCCGAAGTCGACCCCCACCACGATCCCGGCGTCCCCGCTCAACGACACGCTTCTGGCCCGTCTGCCTCCGGAGGAGGTGTCGGCGACCACGACGGTGCCGCTCTCCTTCAGCTCGCGGACGATGTTGGACACCGTCGCCGCCGACAGTCCGGTGGACCTGGCGATCTCGGCCTGGGTGAGCGAGCCGGCCATCCGCACGGCCCGCAGCACCCGTTCGAGGTTCGCCCGGTGCAGCGAGGACTGCGATCCCGGCGTGTCCATCGACATGATTCACCCTCCCAGGGCACGGGGACCCGACCGTCCCCGCCCCTGCCGCGCCGTTGCGGCGGAGCTCGTTGTGCCGGCCGCCCCGGTCACCCTGCGGTGTCGGAGCCTCAACCGGGCGTTCATCTTCAACTTCTGAACTCTAAGCTCAGCCAACCCAGCAATACAGAGTCAAGAGCGAAGTCGGATCGTTGCGAAACATCTCCTGCCTCCCTACGTCGAGTGTCGTAGCCTTCCGCCTCCGCCGCCCGGCGGCCCGGATTTCGCAGGTCCGCGCGGGGGAGGCTCGTGGGAGGATGCCGGGTACCCAAGCCTGACGAAGGAGTCCTGCGAGTGCCTGGCACCAACTTGACCCGTGAGGAGGCCCGCACCCGGGCCGCGCTCCTGCATGTGGAGACGTACGACATCGAGCTCGACCTGAGCTCGGCCCGCGAGGGCGGCACCTTCCGCTCCACCACCGCGGTCCGCTTCACCGCCACCGACCCGGGCGCCGTGACCTTCATCGACCTGGTGGCCCCCTCGGTCACCGAGATCGTCCTCAACGGCGAGGCGCTGGACCCGGCCGCGCACTTCGCCGACAGCCGGATCACCCTGCCCGGCCTGCAGGCCGTGAACGAGCTGCGGGTGGTCGCCGACTGCGCCTACACCAACACCGGCGAGGGCCTGCACCGCTTCGTCGACCCGGTCGACGGCGAGACCTACCTCTACACCCAGTTCGAGGTGCCGGACGCCCGCCGCGTCTTCGCCAACTTCGAGCAGCCCGACCTGAAGGCCGCCTTCGCCTTCACCGTCACCGCGCCCGCCGGCTGGGTCGTGGTCTCCAACTCCCCCACCCCCGAGCCGGCCGGCTCGGGCGAGCTGCGGACCTGGACCTTCGAGCCCACCCCGCGGATGTCCACCTACGTGACCGCGCTGGTGGCCGGCCCCTACGTGGGGGTCTTCGACGAGTACACCAGCGGCCCGCAGCGCGTGCCGCTCGGCGTGTACTGTCGCCCCTCGCTGCGCGAGTTCCTGGACGCCGACGCGATCTTCGAGGTCACCAAGCAGGGCTTCGACTACTTCCAGGAGAAGTTCGACTTCGCCTACCCGTTCGCCAAGTACGACCAGCTGTTCGTGCCGGAGTTCAACGCCGGCGCGATGGAGAACGCGGGCGCGGTCACCCTCCGCGACCAGTACGTCTTCCGCTCCAAGGTCACCGACGCCGCGTACGAGATGCGGGCCGCGACCATCCTGCACGAGCTCGCCCACATGTGGTTCGGCGACCTCGTCACCATGGAGTGGTGGAACGACCTCTGGCTCAACGAGTCGTTCGCGACCTTCGCCGAGGCGGTCTGCCAGGCCGAGGCGCCCTCCTCGAAGTGGCCGCACTCCTGGACGACCTTCGCCAACCAGATGAAGACCTGGGCGTACCGGCAGGACCAGCTGCCGTCCACCCACCCGATCATGGCGGACATCAACGACCTGGAGGACGTCCAGGTCAACTTCGACGGCATCACCTACGCCAAGGGCGCCTCGGTGCTCAAGCAGCTGGTCGCCTACGTCGGCCAGGACGCGTTCTTCCAGGGCGTGCAGGCCTACTTCAAGCGCCACGCCTGGGGCAACACCACCCTCCCCGACCTGCTCGGCGCCCTGGAGGAGGCCAGCGGCCGCGACCTCAAGACCTGGTCGAAGGCCTGGCTGGAGACCGCCGGCATCAACGTGCTCCGCCCCGAGCTGCACATCAACTCCGACGGCGAGATCGAGTCCTTCGCCGTCCTGCAGCAGGCCCCCGCGCTGCCCGCCGGCGCCCGCGGCGAGGCGGTGCTGCGCCCGCACCGGATCGCCATCGGCCTGTACGAGCTCGTCGACGGCGCGCTGGTGCGCACCGACCGGATCGAGCTGGACGTGGACGGCCCCCGCACCGAGGTCCCCGAGCTCGTCGGCCGGCACCGCCCCGCGGTCCTGCTGCTCAACGACGACGACCTCTCCTACGCCAAGGTCCGCCTGGACGAGGACTCGCTGGCGGTCGTCACCGAGCACCTCGGCGACTTCGCCGACTCGCTGCCGCGCGCGCTGTGCTGGGCCTCCGCCTGGGACATGACCCGCGACGGCGAGCTCGCCGCCCGCGACTACCTGGCGCTGGCCCTGTCCGGCCTCGGCCGGGAGAGCGACATCGGCGTCGTCCAGTCGGTGCACCGCCAGGTCAAGCTCGCCCTGGAGTCCTACGCCGACCCGGCCTGGCGCGAGCAGGGCCTGCAGATCTGGGCCGCCGCCGCCGAGCAGCAGCTGCTGGCCGCCGCCGCCGGCAGCGACCACCAGCTGGCCTGGGCCCGCACGCTGGCCGCCGCCGCCCGCACCGACGGCCAGCTCGACCTGCTGGCCGGCCTGCTCGACGGCACCCGGACCGTCGAGGGCCTGGCCGTCGACACCGACCTGCGGTGGGCCCTGCTGGGCCGCCTGGTCGCCACCGGCCGCGCCGGCGAGGACGCGGTCGAGGCCGAGCTGGCCCGCGACAACACCTCCTCGGGCCAGGAGCACGCCGCGACCTGCCGGGCCTCCCGCCCGACCGCCGAGGCCAAGGCCGAGGCCTGGGCGTCCGTGGTCGAGGCCGACGAGCTGACCAACTACGTGCAGGAGGCCGTCATCGTCGGCTTCCAGCAGGCCGACCAGCGCGAGCTGCTCGCGCCGTACGCGGCGAAGTACTTCGCCGCGGTCAAGGAGGTCTGGGAGACCCGCAGCCACGAGATCTCGCAGCAGATCATCGTCGGCCTGTACCCCGCGTACCTGGTCGAGCAGAGCACCCTGGACGCCACCGACGCCTGGCTGGCCTCGGCCGACCCGGCGCCGGCGCTGCGCCGCCAGGTGGTCGAGGCGCGGGCCGGCATCGAGCGTGCGCTGAAGGCCCAGGAGGCCGACCGCGCAGCCGGCGCCCAGGCCTGACGCTGCGCCGGCCGCCCGGGGCCCAGC
>NZ_JBHWBW010000511.1:0-5460 GCF_042735675.1 Kitasatospora sp. NPDC059571 | reverse complement strand
TCCAGCTCCGACAGGAGGCCGTCCACGCCCTCCCGGTCGGTGGTGGTGTCGTCCGCGAAGCGACGGTCACCGGTCGCGTCGGGCACGTACTTCACACAGACAACGATCCTCAAGCTCACGGCCTGTCTCCTGTACTGGTCCTGTCCGGCGGCTGCAGCGGTGCAGATGGGCGGAACGCCACTCTCCAGGCCCACGCGGGCCGCGTATTCCTGTGCCCGCCCGGAACGTCCTGGCAGCATACTCGCCAGTAGCTTTGCCGTCACTACTGGCCAGTAGCTTAGCGCTGCCGAGCCCCGGCCGAGCGCCCCGTCGCCGCCGTCGCACCCAGGCGCGGACCGGCTCCGGAACGGCTGCACCGCCGTCTGCGCCCCATCCTGCCCCAGCCCGCGCCCGCTACCACCTGACCGGGCGGCAGATCCGCTGTGAGATTGGCGGCCTTGACAACCAGAACCATGATCGGCCGCGCTCGAGCCTCACCTCAGCGCCCCTCGCGGCCCGGGCCGCAGCGGCCTCAGACGGCCTCGCCCAGCGCCGCGATCACATCGGCGCGCCGGGGCTGACCGGCCGCCCGGCGGATCACCCGACCGGAGGCGTCCAGCACCAGCACGGTCGGGGTCCGCAGGATGTCCAGCCGCCGGACGAGCTCCAGCTCCGCCTCGGCGTCGATCTCCACGTGCGACACGCCGTCGACCATGTCCGCCACCTCGGCGAGCACCCGCCGGGTCGCCCGGCACGGCTGGCAGAACGCGGTCGAGAACTGCACCAGCGTCGCCCGGCCGCCGAGCTCCCCGCCCAGCTCCGCCGGCGACAGCCGCACCGCGTCGTCCTTCGCCCGCACCCGCAGCCTCCCGTCCCGCCGTGCCCGGACGAGCCCGAAGACGCTCGCGAGCACCAGCACCGCACCGCACACCCACACGCCGGTCATCGCTCCAGTGTGCGCCCCCCGGCACCGGCGCCCCAACCGCGTCCCGCGCCTCGGACGGCCGCACCCGCCCCCGCCCCGCACGCCCGCCGACCGCCACCGCGGCCCCGGATCCGGCCGCCGACCACCGTTCGGGACGGACTCGACCGGCCGGCACCGCGCCCCTTACCCTGGCCGGGTGGACCTCCCCGACCCCCGACCGCTCCGGCTGACCGTGCGCCGCGTGGTCGACCTGTGCCGGGCCACGGCCTCGCGCTGTCGCTGACCCGCCCGCCCGTCCGCGGGCCCCGGTCACCGCCAGCCACCCGCCCAGGAGCCACCCCTTGTCGATCGACCCACGCGGCCCCCGTTTCGCCGCCGTCCTCACCTCGCTCGTCCTCGCCGCCGCCCTCGTCACCGGCAGCTGGGTGCTGCTCGCCGTCCAGGCCGCGGTCTTCGCCGTCGGCGCCTTCGCCGGCGTCCAGCACTCCCCCTACGGACTGCTCTACCGGACCGTCGTCCGCCCCCGCCTCGGGCCGCCGCAGGAGACCGAGGACGCCCGCCCGCCGCGCTTCGCCCAGGCGGTCGGCCTCGGCTTCGCCCTCGTCGGACTCCTCGGCCACCTCACCGGCAGCACCTGGCTCGCCACCGGAGCGACCGCCTGCGCCCTGGCCGCCGCCTTCCTCAACGCCGCCTTCGGCTACTGCCTCGGCTGCGAGATGTACCTGCTGCTGCGCCGCGGCACCTCGCGGCTGGGCAGCAGCGCCTGAGCAACCGCCGCGGCCGCTGCCACGGGCCCGGCAGCGGCCGCGGGCGCCGGGTTCCCGATGAGACGCAGGTCTCACGTGAGATACGACTCGCCGCCGAAATCCGCCCCGCGGACGCGGCCGCGTGACAGCGGACCCGCCTTCGGGGGATCATCGGGCTGAAACACCCGTGGCCGCCGCGGCGTGCCGCGCCTCACCGGTCGGCCCGGCTGCCCCGGGACCACCGGACCGGGCAGCAGGCCCGAAGGGAAGTAGGGCTGACCGTGGCTGAGTTCGTGTACCCGCCGGTGATCCGTGCGGCGCTGACCGCGTTCAAGGCGCTCGACGTGCGCCTCTCGGTCGTCGGCGCCGAGCACGTGCCGGCGACGGGCGGCGCCGTGCTGGTGAGCAATCACATCAGCTACCTCGACTTCATCTTCGCCGGCCTCGGCCCGTGGCGCGGCGCCAAGCGGCTGACCCGGTTCATGGCGAAGGACGACGTCTTCAAGCACCGCATCTCCGGTCCGCTGATGCGCGGCATGCAGCACATCTCCGTCGACCGCTCCGACGGCCAGCCCGCCTACGACGCCGCGGTCAAGGCCCTGCGCGAGGGCGAGATCGTCGGCGTCTTCCCCGAGGCCACCATCAGCCGCTCCTTCATGCTGAAGAAGTTCAAGACCGGCGCCGCCCGCATGGCCGCCGAGTCCGGCACCCCGCTGCTGCCCGTGATCCTCTGGGGCACCCAGCAGCTGTGGACCAAGGGCCGCCCGAAGACGCTGACCAAGCGGCACGTCCCGGTGACCATCATGATCGGCGAGCCGATCGAGCTCACCCCGCAGGACAAGCCCGTCATGGTCACCCGCCGGCTCCGCGCGGCCATGGGCGAGATGCTCGACCGCGCCCAGCGCGAGTACCCCGCCCACCCGGCCGGGTTCGACGACTCCTGGTGGCTGCCGGCCCACCTCGGCGGCACCGCGCCGACCCCGGAGGCCGCCGAGGCCGCCGACGAGGCGGAGGCCGCGGCGAAGGCCGAGCGCCGCGCGGCCCGCTGATCGCTTGCCCGTCGGCAGGGGGCGCTCCGGGGGACCGGGGCGCCCCCTGCGGTGTTCCACCGCTCCGTTCCCTCCGGGGCGAAACGTCCTTGCCGATCGCCGGCGAACCGCGCAGAGTGCCCCCATGGACACACCGCGCAAGATCAACCTGCAGGAGAAGCTCGCCCTCTTCGCCGACCACTGGTCCCCCAGGACGGTGGCCCGGCTCAACGACTACGAGATCAAACTGGTCAAGGTGCAGGGCGAATTCGTCTGGCACACCCACGAGGACACCGACGAGCTCTTCCTCGTCCTGGACGGCCGGCTCACCATCCAGCTGCGCGACGGCGACGTCGAGCTCGGCCCGGGCGAGCTGTACGTCGTCCCCCGCGGAGTCGAGCACTGCCCGCGCGCGGACGGCGAGGTCGCCGCGCTGCTCGTCGAGCCCGAGGGCGTCGTCAACACGGGCAGTGCGGGCGGCGAGCTCACCGCCGTCCCGCAGTCCCTCTGACGGTGCGCCGGTACACGGAGCGTCCGCCCACTAGGGTGTCCGGCATGACGGACACCCAGATCACCTCCTCCGTGGAGCGGGACGCCCTCTGCGAATTCCTGGACAAGCAGCGCGATGCGCTCATCCGCAAGGTCGAGGGCGTGTCGGAGGAGGACGCGCGCAGGGCGCCGACCGCCAGCAGTCTCACCCTGCTCGGGCTCGTGAAGCACAACGCCCTCTGGGAGCGCCGCTGGTTCCAGATCATCACCGCCGGACGGTCCTTCCCCGGCGAGTGGCCCGAGGTCGAGGCCGACACCGATGCCGAGGACTTCCGCATCGGCGAGGAGGACACCGTCCCGGGGATGCTCGCCTACTACCGCGAGCAGATCGCAGCGTCCCGCGCCGTCGTGGCCGCCCTCGACCTCGACGCGCCCTGCGCCTGGCCGAAGCTCGCCCACCGCGACCTCCGCTGGGTGCTCCTCCACATGATCGAAGAGGTGGCCCGGCACGCCGGCCACGCCGACATCATCCGGGAGAGCCTCGACGGCGCCCGCGGGATCTGACGGCCGGCCGCTCCGGTCACCCCGTCAGATGGCGTGCCACAACGGCCGGATCGACCGCCTGCCCGGGCGTCAGAAGCAGTACCTCGCCGCGGAAGGACCTGACCTCCAGCCGGCTGTCGGGCTCCGCATCGGCCAGCTGTCCCAGCAGCCGGTCGAGATCGGATCGGCCGAAGACCTTGAAGCTCCTCGACGGCCGGTACCAGCTCGGCCGGACGTCGAACCGGAGGTCCACCACGGCCCTCGGCTCGCGGGCCCAGTCCGTGGAGGGCAGTGAGCCGTGGCCGTGGATCCGGGCGTCCACCAGCACCTCGGTGTCCGCGTCCCCGATCTCGCAGTCATGGATCGGGAACGCCGTCGCCACCCGTCCGCGCAGGACCGGATGGTTGCCGTACGGCCCGAGCGGCGGAGCGCAGAGCAGGGCGTGGCCGAATCCGGCAACCGGCTCGGGCAGCAGCACCTTGTGGTGCGACCGCCCGTCGAAGGCCAGGCCGCGGTTCGCACCGAGGAACCTCAGGAAGACCGACACCGCCGCCGAAGCGTGCGCGCCCGCCTGAACGGCGAACCGCACCGCGCGCATCCCCGCGTCGGACAGCACCAGGTACTCGTGCCAGCTGCGGGGATGTCCCGGCGAGACGACCCGGGTGTACACCTCGTCGACGCCGTCGACCGGGAGGAAGTCCAGCCGCGCGGCATGCGGTCCGGTCGGTCGGGCGAGGACGTCGAGCACCGGCTCGGGCCGAGCCGCCACGGGATCCGCCAGGCGGACGGCCTCCGCGAATCCCTTGCGCTGCCACTCCGCAACCTTGCGTCCGGCATGCCGGACGGCAGCCGCCTCGTCGTTCAGGACGGACGTGCTCCCCTTGCCCGCACCGCCCTCGGTGCCCCAGGTGAGGAAGCACCGGATGCCCTCCTGACGGATCTCCCGGTACTCGGTCGCCCCGGCACCGGAACGTTCGAAGCGTCGCCACTCACTCATCCGGCCTCCCCGCCCGTACCGCTCGTACCGTCCGCATCGCAGGCATCGTGCCACGTCGGTACGACAACGCCCGGTGCACCAGCCATCCGCAGCCCGCGCCGACCGCGTACCAGAGCAGATCCGGCCCATTGAAGGTCGAGCCCAGCACCAGCCTCGCCACCGTGCTCTCCGCGGACCAGCGGGCCGGCAGCCCGGTGATCTGGAAGAACTCGACGGCCCAGCTGAGCGCCAGCGCCAACCCGGCGGCCCGACCGGGCCTGGTCCGCGGTGCAACTATCAGCACCAGCGTCTGGACGAGAACGGTGTAGAGCGCATCGCCCGCGTACTTCGCCGGCTCCCCGCCGGCCACCGCCCGCACGCCCAGGCCGGCGGCGACGACCGCCACCGCAGCCGCAAGAGCCGCAAGACGCTTCCGGTCCCCCATGTCCCACTCCCCCGTCGTGGCTTCCCCGGAAATGCGAGAAGCCCCGCCCGGGTGACCCGGGCGGGGCTTCTCAGAAGAATTGTTCGGCGGCGTCCTACTCTCCCACAGGGTCCCCCCTGCAGTACCATCGGCGCTTTGAGGCTTAGCTTCCGGGTTCGGAATGTAACCGGGCGTTTCCCTCACGCTATGACCACCGAAACACTATGAAACTGTCCGCCACCCACCCGTATCGGCGGGGGTCGTTGTTTCAGAACAACACAGTGGACGCGAGCAACTGAGGACAAGCCCTCGGCCTATTAGTACCGGTCAACTCCACCCATTACTGGGCT
>NZ_JBHWBW010000510.1:0-5466 GCF_042735675.1 Kitasatospora sp. NPDC059571 | reverse complement strand
CGCCCCGCCGGGCCCCTCCGGAGTGTGTCGTGCCGTCCTGGTCACCGCCCGGCAGGTGGGCGGCGCTCAGGTGTGCCGGATCAGTTCTCCGGAGCGGTGGGGACCTTGGTGGCGCCGGAGGTGATGGCCTGGGTGGCCGCGTCGAGCTTCGGCTGGATGTCCTTCAGGAAGCCACCGGTGGTCGCGAGCTGGACACCGCCGGCCTTCAGGTCGAAGTTCTTGACACCGGTCAGCGGGTTGCCGTCCTTGGCCGCCTTGATGTACTGGAACACCGCGACGTCGACGTTCTTCACCATCGAGGTGAGGATGTGGTCGGCGTACTTCGACAGGGCCGGCTGGCGGGCCTGGTCGGAGTCGACGCCGATGGCCCACTTGTTGCCCGGGGCGGTGGCGACGGCCTCGATCGAGCCGTTGCCGGAGGAGCCCGCGGCGGAGTAGATGACGTCCGCGCCCTTGTCGAGCTGGCCCTGCGCGGCCTCCTTGCCCTTGCCCGGGTCGTTGAAGCCGCTGAAGTCCGGCGGGGTGGTGAGGTAGGTGGTCTCGACGACGATGTTCGGGTCGACGGACTTGGCACCCGCCTTGTAGCCGGCCTCGAACTTCTTGATCAGCTCGGACTGCACACCGCCGATGAAGCCGATGTGGTGCGCCTTGCTCTTGGAGGCGGCGGCGACGCCCGCGAGGTACGAGCCCTCCTGCTCCGAGAAGGTCAGCGAGGTGACGTTCGACGGCTGGGTGTCGGAGGCCGAGTCGATGATCGCGAACTTGACGTTCGGGTTCTCCTTGGCGACCTTCTCGACCGCGCTCTGGTAGACGAAGCCGACCGCGATGACCGGGTTGTAACCGGCGGTCACCAGCGACTTGAGGCGGGTCTCCTTGTCGGCCTCGGCCTCACCGGTCTTGGCCTCGGCCTCGTTGACCTGGACGCCCAGCTCGGTCTTGGCCTTGTCGAGACCGCGCGCGGCGGAGTCGTTGAAGGACTGGTCGCCACGGCCGCCGATGTCGTACGCCATACCGACCTTGAGGCCGGAGGCGGCGCCCGAGGCACCGGCGGAGGACGAGGTGTTGTCGGTGCTCTTTGCGCCGCAAGCGGCGAGCGAGGCGATGCCCAGGGAACCCGAGAGCACAACCGCGGCGAGCTTCATTGAACGGCGCAAGGGAGTATCTCCTTCTCACACACCCGTTTGGCGTGGTCGAGCGCCACCGTAACGCGCGTAGAACACGGTTGTGTTACGGCCTGCGGGGGCATTCGGGTTGTTATCAAAATGTGGTCATTCGCCCGGATGAAACCGGACAGACCGCCACCAAAGTTCAACCCGTTGTCTCGCCCGGGTGGTATATCGGACCCGACCAGGGTACGTCGACCCGTCGCGGACACGACGCAGCCGCGCCCGGGCTGCGGCCCTGGCGCGGCTGTCAGCTGCGACGACACCGCCGGGGCGGGCCCCGGAGGGCCCCCGGCGGGCGGTGGATCAGGCCTCGGCGGGCCCCAGTGCGAGCGAGCAGAAGAGCTCGACGCCGATGCCGATGGCGCGCTCGTCCGCGTCGAACCGGCCCTGGTGCAGGTCGCGCACCCCCTTCTCGTGCGGGGCCCGCACGCCGAGGCGGGCCAGCGCGCCGGGGGCGTGCTCCAGGTACCAGGAGAAGTCCTCGCCGCCCAGGCTCTGCTCGGTGTCCTCGACCACCGGGCCGGTCGAGCCGGCCGCGAAACGGTCCTGCATGGCCCGCTCCAGCCGGTCGATCGACTCCTGCTCGTTGACCACCGGGGGCACGCCGCGGTGGTAGTCGAGCGCCCACTTGGCCCGGTGGGTCTCGGCGACCCGGCCGATGAGCTCGTCCAGCACCTCGGGCGCCTCGCGCCAGCCGGCCAGCTCCAGGCAGCGGACGGTGCCCTCCAGCTCCGCGTGCTGCGGCACCACGTTGGGCGCCGAGCCGGCCGCGATCCGGCCGAAGACCAGGCTGGCGCCCCAGCGCGGGTCCATCCGGCGGGCGAACAGCCCGGGCAGGTCCGCGGCCATCCGGGCGATCGCGGTGACCAGGTCGGTGGTGAGGTGGGGGCGGGCGGTGTGGCCGCCGGGGCCGTCCAGGGTGAGCAGCAGGCGGTCGCAGGCGGAGGTGATCGCGCCGACCCGCAGCCCGATCCGGCCGACCTCGACCTTGGGGTCGCAGTGCACCGCGAAGATCCGGCCGACGCCCGCCATGCCGCCGGCCTTGATGACGTCCAGGGCCCCGCCCGGCATGACCTCCTCGGCGGGCTGGAAGATCAGCCGCACCGGCTGCCGCAGCTCGCCCGTCCGGGCCGCCTCGGCCAGCAGCAGGGCGGTGCCGAGCACCACGGTGGTGTGCACGTCGTGCCCGCAGGCGTGCGCCCGCCCGGGCAGCGTCGAGCGGTAGGGCACCTCGGTCTTCGCGTCGTCGATCGGCAGCGCGTCGATGTCGGCGCGGAACGCCAGCAGCGGGGTGCCGGCCGGGGTGCCCGCGGGGACGATGTCGACCGTCATCCCGGTGCCGCCGGGGAGCACCTGCGGCGCCAGCCCGGCCCGGACGAGCCGCTCCTTGATCAGCCGGGTGGTGCGGAACTCCTGCCGGCCCAGCTCCGGGTGCCGGTGGAGATCGCGGCGGAAGGCGATCAGCTCGGCCTCGTACACCCGTACCCGGGCGCGCAGGTCCCGGCCGGGGCGGTCGGCGGTGGCGAAGGGCGCCCGCTCGGCGGGCTGAGGATCGTTCACCTCAACAAGAGTAGGCCGGTGGAGGGGATTTGGCCCGTCTTCCGGCGAAGATGTGGCCCGATCGGTGCATGGCGGCCGCACAGGTGGGTATGACATCTCGATTAAGCCGCCTTCCCGGGTGATCACTCCCCTGTCAACGAGACACGCCCCGGGACGGACACGGCGGCCCTCCCCACCGGCCCCGCGACCCGGCCCGGCGGCCCGGCGGCCGGGCGGGGGTCGGATTCCGGCCACTCCCGACGCCCCGCGGAGCCGACGATCCGTCCGGCCCGCCACCGCCGCCCGCGCGGCACACCGGACGGCGACCGGCCCGCCCCGCCACCTCCCGGGATCCTTCACGCTTCCCCCTTCGAACGGTCATGCACTGGCAAAGCTTTCGCATGATCCCTTGAGCGTCGTGCACATGTCCGAATAGACAGCTACCGCACAGTCAACTTCCGCGCCGGGACGGGCTCGCCCGCCACCGGCACGCTCCGTCATGCCCTCACAAGGGATTCCTGACGGTCCATCAACCGAGAATTGGGGAACCGACGTGCCAGCAGCACGCAGCCGGCTCTCCCGGACGGCCGTGGCGGCACCCGCCGCCGCGCTGATCCTGGGAACCCTCGCGGTGGCCACCCCGGCCAACGCCGCCGCCCCGATCGGCGACAGCAGCAGCGCCGCCAAGGAACTGAACGGAACGCACCCCGCCTGGGCGACCCCCCAGGCCGACGCGGGCGCGGTCGCCGACTCCGCCCCGGCCACGGCCCGGATCTACCTGGCCGGCCAGGACACCGCGGGCCTCGCCGCCCTCGCCAAGTCGGTCTCCGACCCGTCGTCCCCGGCGTACGGCAGCTACCTCTCCACCGACCAGGTGCAGGCCCGCTTCGGCGCCTCCCAGGCCCAGGTGAAGGCGGTCAAGGCCTGGGTCACCGGCGCCGGCCTGACGGTGGGCCAGACCACCGCCCACTACGTCGAGGTGTCCGGCACCAGCGCCGCCATGGCCAAGGCTTTCGGCACCAAGATCCACACCTACCGCACCGCCGACGGCACCCACCGTGCCCCGGCGAGCGACGCCGTGGTGCCGTCGCAGGTCGCGGGCGCCGTCCTGGCCGTCTCCGGGCTGTCCGACGTGGTCCACAAGAACGTCTCGCACGCCGTCTCGGTGCGCGAGGCCGAGGCGAAGGCCGACGCGGCCCGCCTGGCCGCCGGCAACCTGAAGAAGCCGGACGCCACCCTGCCGACCGTCCCGACCTGCTCGGAGAACGGCTACGGCTCGAAGACCGCCGCCGGCGCGCCGCAGGGCTACGAGAAGAACGAGCCGTTCGCCCCGTGCTCGTACCTCCCCTCGCAGCTGCGCAAGGCCTACGGCGTGACCGATGCGAAGGTGACCGGCAAGGGGGCCCGGATCGCCATCATCGACGCCTACGGCCTGGACAGCATGCAGGCGGACGCGAACCACTTCGCCACGCTGCACGGCGACAAGCCGTTCGCCGCCGGCCAGTACAGCGAGGTCGTCACCAAGGACAAGTGGACGCACCAGGACGAGTGCGGCGACTGGTCCGGCGAGGAGGCGCTCGACGTCGAGATGGCGCACGGCCTCGCGCCGAACGCCCAGGTCACCTACGTCGGCGGCAACTCCTGCTACGACCAGGACCTGTACGACGCCATGGCGACCGTGGTCGACAAGCACCTGGCCGACGTGGTCTCCAACTCCTGGGGCGAGATCATGCACGGCAAGAGCGGCGACCTGGACCCGGCGGTCATAGCCGCCGACAACCAGCTCTTCCAGCTCGGCGCGGTGCAGGGCATCGGCTTCACCTTCTCCAGCGGCGACTGCGGCGACAGCTCCCCGGGCGCGGCCGCGACCGGTGTGAACTGCCAGGCCGACAGCAACCAGGCGCAGGCCGACTGGCCGTCCGCCTCGCCGTGGGTCACCTCGGTCGGCGGCTCCACCCTGGAGCTCGCGGACAAGGCCGGCCACTACGGCCACGAGGTCTCCATGGGCGACCAGCGCTCGGTGCTCTCGGACGACCAGAAGTCGTGGAACCCCTACCCGGGCTTCTTCTACTTCGGCGGCGGCGGCGGTGTCTCCAAGGACTTCCAGCAGCCGTGGTACCAGAAGGGCGTCGTCTCCGACCGGATCGCGAAGACCGCGGCCGACGGCAGCTCCTCCGCCACCCCGCTGCGCGCCACCCCGGACATCGCGATGAGCGGTGACCTGGTGGCCGCCACCCTGGTCGGCTACACCGCCAACGGCACCTACTCCGAGGGCGGCTACGGCGGCACCTCGGTCTCCGCCCCGGAGACCGCCGCCATGCTCGCCGACGCCATCGAGGCGCGCGGCGGCCGGGCGATCGGCTTCGCCAACCCGGCGCTGTACGACCGGGCCGGCACCAAGGCCTTCAACGACGTCAACGACTCGGCCGTGCACAACAAGTTCGGCAACGTCGTCGACCTCGGCACCGTGGGCGGCGTGCTCAAGGTCCGCCTCTACAAGGTCGCGGCCGACTACGGTCTGAGCGCCAAGCGCGGCTACGACACCGCCACCGGTGTCGGTACCCCCGGCAAGGACTTCTTCGACTCCTTCCGCCTGGGCCGCAAGCACTGATCACCACCGCGTGAACGCCGCGGGGGCCGGGGGGGGCGAGGGGCCCGGGCCCCCGGGGGGGGCCCCCCCGGCCGGGGCGGGCGGGGGCGCCCCGCAACCCGCCGCGCGCGGGGGGGGGGGCCCCACCCAGCGCCCCGCCGCGCGCGCCCC
>NZ_JBHWBW010000509.1:0-5473 GCF_042735675.1 Kitasatospora sp. NPDC059571 | reverse complement strand
GTGCGGTGGCGGGCCCTCGCCGATCGGCCGCGGGTCAGCGGCTGGTGTAGTTCGGCGCCTCGACGGTCATCTGGATGTCGTGCGGGTGGCTCTCCTTGAGGCCCGCCGAGGTGATCCGGACGAAGCGGCCCTTGCTCTCCATCTCGGCGATGGTGGCGGCACCGACGTAGCCCATGGTCTGGCGCAGGCCGCCGACCAGCTGGTGCAGCACCGCGCCGAGCGGGCCGCGGTAGGGCACCTGGCCCTCGATGCCCTCGGGGACGAGCTTGTCGTCCGTGGCGACCTCGGCCTGGAAGTAGCGGTCCTTGGAGTACGAGCGGCCCTGCCCGCGGGACTGCATGGCGCCCAGCGAGCCCATGCCGCGGTACGACTTGAACTGCTTGCCGTTGATGAACTGCAGCTCGCCCGGGGACTCCTCGCAGCCGGCCAGCAGCGAGCCCAGCATGACGGTGTCGGCGCCGGCGGCGAGCGCCTTGCCGATGTCGCCGGAGTACTGCAGGCCGCCGTCGCCGATGACCGGCACACCGGCCGCGCGGCAGGCCAGCGCGGCCTCGTAGATGGCGGTGACCTGCGGGACGCCGATGCCGGCGACCACGCGGGTGGTGCAGATGGAGCCCGGGCCGACGCCGACCTTGACGCCGTCCACACCGGCGTCGATCAGCGCCTGGGCGCCGTCGCGGGTGGCGACGTTGCCGCCGACGACGTCGACGCCGACGGCGGCCTTGATCTTGGCGATCCAGGCGAGCGCGTTGTGGCTGTGGCCGTGCGAGGTGTCGACGACCAGGAAGTCGACGCCGGCGCCGACCAGGGCCTGGGCGCGGTCGAAGGCCTCGGCGGAGGCGCCGACGGCGGCGCCGACCAGCAGACGACCCTCGGCGTCCTTGGCGGCGTTCGGGTACTGCTCGGCCTTGACGAAGTCCTTGACCGTGATGAGGCCCTTGATCCGGCCGTCGTCGTCGACCAGCGGGAGCTTCTCGATCTTGTGGCGGCGCAGCAGCGCCATCGCGTCCTCGCCGGAGATCCCGACCTTGCCGGTGATCAGCGGCATCGGGGTCATGATCTCGGAGACCCGGCGGGTACGGTCCGACTCGAAGGCCATGTCGCGGTTGGTGACGATGCCGAGCAGGCGGCCCTCGGCGGTGGCGACCGGGACGCCGCTGATCCGGAACCGGGCGCAGAGCGCGTCGGCGTCGGCGAGGGTGGCGTCCGGCCCGACCGTGATCGGGTCGGTGACCATGCCCGACTCGGAGCGCTTGACCAGGTCGACCTGGTTGACCTGGTCCTCGACGGACAGGTTGCGGTGCAGCACGCCGACGCCGCCCTGGCGGGCCATGGCGATGGCCATCCGGGACTCGGTGACCTTGTCCATCGCCGCGGAGAGCAGGGGGATGTTCACCCGGACGTTGCGGGAGACCCGCGAGGAGGTGTCCACCTGGTTCGGCAGCACCTCGGAGGCCCCGGGCAGCAGCAGGACGTCGTCGTACGTGAGCCCGAGCATGGCGAACTTCTCGGGTACGCCTGCGGCGTTGTAAGACATGTGAACGGGACCTTCCGTGGCGGCCGTTGATCTGGTCGCGTCCGGTTGAGGGTGTCCGGGCGCGTTGGTCTCGGGAGGGCGGAC
Source organism: Kitasatospora sp. NPDC059571 (assembly GCF_042735675.1). Lineage (NCBI taxonomy): Bacteria > Bacillati > Actinomycetota > Actinomycetes > Kitasatosporales > Streptomycetaceae > Kitasatospora > Kitasatospora sp. NPDC059571. The sequence continues at coordinate 3,852 of NZ_JBHWBW010000509.1, read as the reverse complement.
GGCGGGCCGAGTCGGCCGTGGTCACACCCGCGCGCACCGGCACGGGCCGACCGCCAAGACGCCGCAATGCTGTGGAGGATCCTCCAAGCGATCCCCGCTCGCAGCCACGAAACTTTGGCGACCTGCCCAGGCGCCGATACCTCATGGTACTGGTGTCCGGAGCGTCGGAACGCGCCCCCTTGACAACACCGGGATCAGGAGGACTCTTCCGCCAGGGCGCGAAGTCGGCTGAGCGCGCGGTGCTGGGCGACCCGGACGGCACCCGGGGACATCCCGAGCACCTCCCCGGTCTCCTCCGCGGAGAGTCCGGCGGCGACCCGCAGCAGCACGAGCTCGCGCTGGCGGGCCGGGAGGTTGGAGAGCAGCTCCTTGATCCAGGCGGCGTCGCTGCTGAGCAGCGCGCGCTCCTCCGGGCCGAGCGACTCGTCCGGGGTCTCCGGGAGGTCGCCGGGCGGGATCACGGTGGAGCCGGGGCCGCGCATCGCGGCCCGCTGGAGATCGGCGATCTTGTGGGCGGCGATGCCGTACACGAAGGCCTCGAAGGGCCGGCCCTCGTCGCGGTAGCGCGGCAGCGCGCACAGGACGGCGACGCAGACCTCCTGGACGACGTCCTCGACGTGGTGCCGGGCCCCGCCGGGCAGCCGGACGAGCCGGCCCCGGCAGTAGCGGACCGCGAGCGGGTGGACGTACGCGAGCAGGGCGTCGACGGCCGGGCCCTCGCCCGCGACGGCGGCCGCCACGACCTCGTTGAGCTGCGGCGAGGCACCGCTGCCGAGCACCGGCCGGCGCTGCGCGGCGGTGTCCGCGTACGACGCGTCGCCCGGTCCGCCGGGCTCCGCCTCGTCGGGTCCGGCCTCGCCGGGGGCGGCGGCCTCGTCGTCACGCATCGGTCCATGGTGCCTGGTCGACTCCTGGAACGCGGCACCGCGTCCGGAGTTGTGCACCGGAACGTTATGCGTGGCCGCCGACCCCACCGCACCGCCTCCCGCCCCTGTGCCTGCCGCGCCTGCTGCGGTTGCACTCGTCTCCGCAGTACCTGTCCGCTGGTTCCCGAGGTGCTCCACTCCTCCATGGTGCAGCCTCGGGACCGCGACGTCACACGTCCGGGCAAGGGGAACCGCCGGGCGGCACCCTCTCAGCGGACCAGGCCCCAGCGGAAGCCGAGCGCCACGGCGTGCGCGCGGTCCGATGCGCCGAGCTTCTTGAACAGGCGCCGGGCGTGCGTCTTCACGGTGTCCTCGGAGAGGAACAGCTCGCGCCCGATCTCCGCATTGCTCCGGCCGTGGCTCATGCCCTCCAGCACCTGGATCTCACGTGCCGTCAGCGTCGGCGCCGCCCCCATGTCGGGGCTGCGCAGCCGACGCGGCGCCAGGCGCCAGGTCGGGTCGGCGAGCGCCTGGGTGACGGTGGCCCGCAGCTCGGCGCGCGAGGCGTCCTTGTGCAGGTAGCCGCGGGCGCCGGCGGCGACCGCGAGGGCGACGCCGTCGAGGTCCTCGGCGACGGTGAGCATGATGATGCGTGCGCCCGGGTCGGCGGACAGCAGCCGCCGGACCGTCTCCACCCCGCCGAGGCCGGGCATCCGGACGTCCATCAGGACGAGGTCGGAACGGTCGGCCACCCAGCGGCGGAGGACCTCCTCACCGTTCGTCGCAGTGGTCACCCGGTCGACGCCGGGCACGGTCGCGACCGCCCGTCGAAGCGCCTCCCGGGCGAGCGGGGAATCGTCGCAGACGAGTACGGATGTCATGACCGTCCTCCGCAGCTGATCCGCGTCACGTTGAGCCTCCTGGCTGGTACGAACACTCTCCGACACGGCCGATTGGCGACGGACCCGTTCTGATCGCCGGTGCCACCCGCGATCGTTCCCGACGTCCGGCGTCCGCTAACCGCCTCCGTACATCCAACGACCGTCACTCGAATGAGTTACGGCCTTCGGGGCCATCTCCACCACTGTACGTGGCCGACCCATCACGCATCAGCCACCTCGCGGTGCACACGCCGCAGTTTTGTGCAGCTCGCGCGCGGCCCGGGCGGCGCGCGCGCCCGGTTCGAGGGCACGGTGCCCCGGGCGCGTCCGCATCGCCACCCGATTGCCACGCGGAGCCTGTCCGAGGTCATGCCCCATTTGTCCGTTTTTATAGCTTCTATACGGTCATTGACTGTTGTGTCGGTCTGTGGGTGACTTGTCCTGGTGAGTGGCGTAAGTCATATTTCCAGGTGTCCGTACCGGCCCCGTGCAGCCTCGCCGCAGCAACAGGCCCCGAGTCCCCTTGCCGTCGAGTCCAGCCCGAGTCCTGAGTCCTTGAGAGGAAGAGCCATGGCAGATTTCTCCCGCCTCCCCGGCCCCAACGCAGACCTCTGGGACTGGCAGCTCTCCGCCGCCTGCCGCGGCGTGGACAGCTCGCTCTTCTTCCACCCCGAGGGCGAGCGAGGGGCCGCGCGCAGCTCGCGCGAGGCGAGCGCCAAGGAGGTCTGCATGCGCTGCCCGGTCCGGGCCCAGTGCGCGGCGCACGCGCTGGCCGTCCGCGAGCCGTACGGCGTCTGGGGCGGACTGACCGAGGACGAACGCGAGGAGCTGCTGGGCCGCGCCCGCCACCGCCAGTTGGTGGAGGTCCCGCTGGCCATGCCGGCGCACGTCCGGCGGTGAGCACGCCCCCGCCGGTCCCCGGCGGGTGTTGAAGAAACGTTTCTCCACTCGGAGGCGGCCCCCTCAGCGGGCCGCGGCCGCCTCGCCGAGCCGGTCCAGCATGAGGGCCACGGCCGGCACGCCGGCCAGGTCGGGAAGGGTCAGCGCGACCACCCGGCGCAGCGCCGGCTCACCGGCGGCGGTCCGCAGCGGCACCGCAGCGACCCCGGCGCGCCGGACGGTCTCCAGCGCCAGCTCCGGCAGCACCGCGACCCCGAGCCCCGCCGCCACCAGCCCGACCACGGCCGGGTAGTCATCGGTGGCGAAGTCGATCCGCGGCTCGAAGCCGGCCGCCCCGCACAGCTCCACCAGGTGCCCGCGGCACTGCGGGCAGCCCGCGATCCACTGCTCCCCGGCGAGTTCGGCGAGGTCCACCGCGCGGTCGCCGCGCCCCGCCAGCGGATGGTCCTGCGGCACCAGGACCCGCAGCGGGTCGTCCAGCAGCGGCCGCACCACCAGGTCGGACCAGTCCGTGGCGGCCGCGGAGGCCGCTGCCTCCAGCACCGCCTGGGCGCGGGCCTGGCGCGGCGGGGCGTGCGGCGAGGGCACCGCCACCGGCACCGGCACGGACGGCCCGACCGGGCCGCCGGCGGGCTCGGGGTAGGCGAAGGCCAGCGCCACCTCGCACTCCCCGGCGCGGAGCATGCCCAGCGACTCCGGCGGCTCGGCCTCGACCAGGGAGACCCGCACCCCGGGGCGGACGCTGCGCAGCCGGGCGACGGCGCGCGGGACCAGCGTGGAGCTGGCGGTCGGGAAGGAGACCAGCCGGACCCGCCCGGAGCGCAGGCCGGCGATCGCCGCCACCTCCTCCTCGGCGGCCGAGAGGCCGGCCAGGATGCCGGAGGCGTGCTTGAGCAGTACCTCGCCGGCCTCGCTGAGCTGCATCCCGCGCCCGGAGCGGACGACGAGCGGGGTGGCCACCGACTTCTCCAGGGCCTTCATCTGCTGGCTGACCGCCGGCTGGGTGCAGCCGAGCTCCCGGGCGGCGGCGGAGAAGGAGCCGGTCCGGGCGACGGCGCGCAGGACGCGGAGGTGGCGGGCCTCGATCATGCGCCCAGGGTATAAGTCCGGCTTGGGGTAGCGGGCCCCGGCGCGGCGGCGGGGCACACCCGCCGCGGGCGGCCCGGCCGGGAACGCCGGAGGCCCGGCCACCCGCTGCGGGAGCG
>NZ_JBHWBW010000508.1:2998-5518 GCF_042735675.1 Kitasatospora sp. NPDC059571 | reverse complement strand
GGCCCGGGCGGCCGGGGCGGCGGGTGCCGGCGGGGTCGCGGTCGGGGCGGTGCCGGCGAACGGGCTCGCCCCGGCGCCGATGACCCGGGCGACCCGGCGCAGGGCGGCCTCCGCCGGCCCGGCGCCGTCCGGTGCGGCGGAGGCGCCCACCGCGGCCAGTACCGGTACGGGGTAGGGCAGTTCGGCGGGCTCCAGGTCGACGCCCGGGCCGTCCAGGGTCCAGTCGGGCGCCGGGTGCTGGGTGGTGTCGCCGGAGCTGCGGACGAGTTCGGCGAGGTGGCCGAACTGGGCCCGGTCCAGCCGCTGGAGCTCGACCGCGAGATGCAGGCCGGGCAGGGTGGCGGTGCCGGTGCTGGGCAGCGTCCAGCGGGCGACCGGCCCGGAGCCCCGCTCCGGGGCGCGGGTGATCACCGACAGGCAGGTGCGGGGCTTGGCGTCCAGCAGGCGGCCGAGTTCGGCCGGGACCTGGCCGGACGGCGGCTGCGCGGAGAGCACGATCTCCGGCACCCAGGACTCGTCCTCCTGCCCGCGGCTGCGGGCGTCGCGCGGGCTGGACGCCTCGGCCGCCACCAGGCTCGCCCGGGCGCGGGCGGCACGCGGGCCGAGCGCGCCCAGCGCGAGCTCCAGCGACTCGTGGCGGTGCACCCGTTCGGCGGCACGGCCGGCCAGCGGCAGGTCCTCGGCGAAGCCCACCAGGTGCAGGTGGAGGCGGTCGGCGAGCGGGCTGTGCGCCAGCTCCAGTGCCAGCGTGCGCAGCACGTCCCCGGCGTCGTCCGGGTTCCCCGCGAGGTGCACCAGGCGGACGGTCTCCAGGTCGGCGAGCACCACCGAGCCGTCCGGGGCGCTGCCGAGCGTGACCAGCGCCGGGTAGGGGGCGGCGGCCTTGGCCGCCTGGCCGGGCGAGAGCAGCTCGCCGGAGTCCTCGGGGCACCACCAGACGTTGTTGGCGTGCGCGGCACGGAACGGCGCGATCGGCACCGCGGGCCCGGACAGGTGCAGTTCGACCGTCCGCCCCGGGGTGATCCGGGCGGCGACCAGGGCGGGCAGCCGCTTGCCGCCGCGGACGGTGTTGCGGGCCAGCGTGCGCAGCGCGCGGTCCAGCAGTTCGAGCGCCGGGACGTTCTGCCGGGCCCGCAGCTCGGCCTCGAACTCGGCGGCGGCCGGCTCGGGCATCGCGATGCGGTGCCGCGGGCGGCGGGCCTGCTGCTGGTCGCCGCGGCGGCGGGCGACCGCGCCGACCATGACGGCGGCGAGCAGCACGCCGACGGTGGAGGCGGCCAGTGCCGCCGTGTAGTCGTGCGAGGCGGTCTCGGCTCGCGCCGGGGTGCCGGCCGAGGCGGGTACCACCGGACCGGTCCTGACCGGCGGCGTCGTGGCCGGCGCGGGCGCGCTCGTCGCGGGGGCGGACGGGGCGGGGGCGCTCGACGCGGGGGCCGGGGTGGCCGGTGCCGGGGTGGCGGGGGCGGGCGCCGGGTCGGCGGCGGGCGGCGGATCGGCGGGCTGCCCGGCGGGCGGATCGGCGGCCGCTCCCGGGATGGCGAGCACCATGCCGGGGGCGAGGACGTCGGGGTCGGTGAGCCGCTCGCCGTCGGGGGCGCGCACCCCCTTGTTGGCCTCGAACAGCTCCGGCCACTTGTCGCCGTCACCCAACTCCCGCCGGGCGATGGCGGAGAGGCTGTCGCCCGGGGCGACGGTGACGGTCGGGTGGTGGGGCTGCGGCGCCGGCGCGGGGGCGGACCCGCCGTTGCCGGCCGCGCCGTCGGGCGCGGCGTCCGCGGGCATCAGCAGCTTCCAGCCGGGCTGGATCGGCCGGTCGGCGTCGAAGCGCACGCCCGAACCGTCCATCACTCGGCCGTCGTTGAGCCGGGCGATCTCCTGCCACCGCTCCCCCGAGCCGAGTTGGCGCTCGGCGATGGACCAGAGGCTGTCGGCCGGCCGGGTGTCGCGGACGGTGTAGGTCGGGTGGTCGAGCGCGGGCGCGGCCGGCGCCGCGGCGGGGGCGGCGGCCGGCAGCGCGGCGAACTGCGGTGCGGCGGGCAGCGCGAGCGCCGTGACCGACTGGGTGCCGCGCTCGGGCACCGCGGCGAACGCGGAGCCCGCCACCGGCAGCAGCGCGAGCACCGAGCCGACCAGGCCCGCGGCGAGCCGCTGGCTCCACCCGAAGGCGGGGATCCGGCGGGCGACCCGGCCGCGCAGCTGGGCGGGGATCTCCAGCAGCACCGCGACCGCGAAGCACAGCCAGGCGATCCAGCCGATGCCGACCAGCGCCCACAGGAAGAGCCGGCCGTCGTCCGGGCCGGTGAGCAGCCCGGCCACGCCGCCCCCGGTGCCGGGTGCGCCCGCCGCGGCGACCGCGAGCGTGCCGTACAGCAGCAGGGCGGGCAGGCCCGCGAGCAGGGCGAGCAGGGCGGCCAGCGAGGCCAGCGCGGAGGCGACCGCGGCGGCCGTCCGCCCGCGGGGCGGGCGGTCCGGGACGGGCCGCCCGGCCGGGGGGGGGGCGCCGGCGGCGCGGCCTGCTGC
>NZ_JBHWBW010000508.1:1194-2988 GCF_042735675.1 Kitasatospora sp. NPDC059571 | reverse complement strand
GTGAGCGCGCCGACACGCTGCGGGGGGGGGTGCCGCGCCCGCTGGGCTCGCTGGGGGGCCCCGGCGCCCGGGGGGGGGGCGCCCGCGGGGGCCGTCCGCCCGCGGCGCGGCCGGACCGGGACGGGCCGCCGGGCGGTCGGGGTCGCCGACCGCGAACGGGCCTGGCGGTCGGGGTCGTTGGCACGTGGCGCGGCCATCAGCCGTTCTCCGCTTCCGTGATGCCGTGCACGAGGGTGGCCCTGCCGTACCCGTGCACATCGAGGTGGGTGAACTTGGGGATCACCAGGCCCAGCAGGGCGGTGGTGTAGGTGCCGGTGGTGCGCACCTCGACGGTGCGGCCGTCGTCGAGCAGCCGCGTCCTGCCGGTCAGGTGGTACGCGCTCAGGTAGGCGTCGGCGGCGTCCGCGGCGGCCTGCTCGCTGACGACCCGGTAGCCCCGGCCCTGGAGCACGGCGTCCAGGTCGAGTTGCTGGCCGGCGGCCCGGGCGGCCTCCTGGGCGCGGGCGTCCGCCCGCTCGACGGCGCGCAGCCGGCCGCCGAGGTCGAGCACGATGGCGACCAGGACGACCAGCGCGGCCGCGCTGATCGCGACGAACAGCGAGAGCGCGCCGCTGTCGGGCCCCCCGGCCCGGTGCAGTATCAACCGCCGGCGGGCCGGCGTGCGGTGTTCGGTCATCGTCCCCCTCCTGCGGTCCGCGGTCAGTCGCCCCGGTACCGGTCGACGACGGACGTGAACTCCCCCGTCATGGTCTTCTCCCCCGGAACGCCGTCCACACCCAGCAGGTCGCTCAGCGGGACGGTGCAGCGCACCCGCACCGTGACGGTGCCGAGTTGGACCGCGCCGGTGGTCAGCGTGCCGCGGGTGAGCGGGCTGCCCGGGTCCTGCCGGCAGTGCACCCCGCGCCGGCCCAGCACCCCCTGGACGGCGTCGGCGGCGGCCTGGTCGGCGCCGTCGTCGGTGCGGGCCAGCGAGGCGGCGCGGGCGCCCGCCCGGGCGGCGGCGTCGACCACCGCGCCGGTGGTCTGCACGCGGCCGGCCGCCACCACCATCAGCACGAACGCCAGCACCACGGGCACCAGCAGCGCGGCCTCGATCGGCACGCTGCCGCCGTCCGGCCGGCGGGCCCCGCTCACGGCGTCCCGCCCTGCGGCACGAAGCGCTCCCGCGGGGCGCTGAGCGTCTCGGTGATCACCAGCCGGTCGAAGAACGGCAGGACGGACTGCGGCCGGACGGTCACCGTCATCTGCTGGACGGCGGCGTCGGAGCCGTCGTGGTCCACGCTCTGCAGTTCGGCGATCCGGCCGAAGCGGGCCAGGAAGTCCCGCACCCGGGTGTCCCCGTCCTCCGGCGCCGCGCCCCTGACCCGCCCGGCGTCGACGCCCTCGCGCAGGGCGGTCAGCGCCACCTGGTCGGCGTACCACCACAGCGACGCCTGGACGACCAGCATCACCGCGGCGAGCACGACGGGGAAGAGCACGGCCAGGGAGAGGATCACCGCTCCCCGGTCGCGGACGGCGGGGGCACCCGGGCGACGGATCACTTCACCGAGTCCGGGACGTCGGTCGGGATCTTGGCCTCGGTCTTGTCGGCGAGCAGCTTGACGGCGGCCAGCACCGCGCCGGCGATGGTCACCATCACGATGATGGCGAGGGCGAGTTCGATGCTGATCGCGCCGCGGTCGCCGGAGGCGCGGGGGGGGCGCCGCCCCCCCCCCCCCCCGGGGGGGGGGGGGGGGCGGGGGGGGCGGGGGGGCCGGAGCGGTAGGGGCCGGGCGCGCAGGCCGGGGGGGGGCC
>NZ_JBHWBW010000508.1:0-1184 GCF_042735675.1 Kitasatospora sp. NPDC059571 | reverse complement strand
GGCGCGGGCGTGGTCCCCAACCCGGTTTTGGGCGGGGGGTTTTTGTTGGTTCCCCCCGCCGGGGCCGCGGGCGGGGGGGGGGCCCCCCAGCCGCCCGAGCCGCAGGTGCAGGTAGGGCATGCCGAGGTGCAGCGGGAGCAGGACGGGTAGCAGCAGGGCGCTCAGCAGGGGCCTGAGCCGGGCCGGGATCGCGGTCATGGTGTGGTCTCCAGGACGGGGGCGGTCGGGGGTCAGTTGACGTCGAGCATCTGGTACAGCGCGGGGAAGACGATGAGCACCGTCATGAGCAGGGTCAGCGCCGCGCCCGGCGCCACCATCCGCTCGCTGTCGGCGTTGGCGCGGGCGAGCTCCTCCGCCAGGAGTTCGCCGCGCAGGCTCTTGGCGCGGGCCCGCAGGGTGTCGTACACGGCGGCGCCGTCGGTCCCGGAGATCCGCATGATGTCGGCGAGGTCCTGAAGGGGCGTCAGTCCGAGGTCGGCGGCGAGCACGTCGAGGCCGTCCCAGGGCGGCACCCGGTCGGTGGCGGCCCGTTCCAGGGCATCGCGGATGCGCCGGAACACCGGCCCGCGGCCGACCGCGGCGGCCCGGCGCAGCGCCTCGGCCGGTCCGCAGTCGGCGGCCCGTTCCAGGGCGACGAGTTCGAGGTACGCGGCGATGCCGTGCAGGTACTCGGTGCGGGCCTCGCGTGCCTCGCCGGCCGCGATGCCGTCCGGCACGAACCAGAGCACCGCGGCCAGCGCCGGGCCGGCCACCAGCGGGACGGCGACCGGCAGCGCGACGTCGGCGACCGCGGCCATCGCGGTGAGGTAGCCGGGCAGCAGCAGGCCGGCGACGGCGAACAGCAGCTTGTGCGCCATGAACCGGGCCGGGCTGCGGCCGATCAGCGACAGCTGCTGGTACGGGATGCGCACCCGCCCCCAGCCGCCCGGCCGGGAGCCGCCGCCGGCGAGGCGCAGCGAGTCCGCGCCGATCCGGTCGAACCAGGTGGCGCGCTCCGCCTCCGGCGGGTGCGGGTCGGGGGTGCGGTGCAGCCGGTCCAGCGCCTGGCCGAGGTCGGGCGGGGCGGGGCGCAGCTCGGCGAGCAGCAGCGCGAGGCCGCCGGCCGCGGCGCCGCCGGCGAGCACGGCCCAGGGCGAGATCATCGGGCCTCCTTGGCGAGCGCCGGCAGGGGCGCGGCCCGCGGC
>NZ_JBHWBW010000507.1:0-5527 GCF_042735675.1 Kitasatospora sp. NPDC059571 | reverse complement strand
CTGGCCGGCGGTGAGCAGCTGGCCGCAGGTGCGGTGCGGGCCGAGCACGGCGGGGCCGTCCCAGCCGGGTGCGCCGGGGCCGAGGTCGGTCTGCTGGTCGAGGAGGGTGCGCCCGGCGCGCCGGACGGTGAGCCGGGAGGTGAGGCGGCCGGGGGGCGCGCCGCGGGTCCAGTCGTGGGTGCGGCCGAGGACGAGTTCCTCGCGCAGGCGCAGCCGGGCGCCGGGCGCGAGGGTGATCCGGGTGTGCAGGAGGAGGTGGCTGCCGGCAGCGGCGATCACCGGTTCGGGCAGCCAGTGCAGTTCGGCGTCCTCGTCGACGGTGAGGTCGAGGTCGTAGCGGGCGGGTTCGGGTCCTGCGCCGGGGAGGCTGACGGTGGCGGCCGCCCCGGTGACGGTGAGCACCGCGCCGGGCCGCACCGCGACGGCCAGCGCGAGGCGGTCGCCGCCGAGGGGGGCCGCCATCGAGCCGATGACGGCCACCCGGGCGCCGGGGCCGGTGGCGCGGGTGCGGCGCAGCGCGATCGGCCCGGCGCCGGCGAGGTCGGGCAGGGCGGTGCCGCCGCGGCCGTCGGGCGCCGCGGTGATCCGGGCGGCGGCCCGCAGGGCGGTGGCGGTCACCGGGCGGCGAGCCGCTCGCGCACCCAGGCGGCGACGGGGGCGATGCCGTCGGGCGCGGTGAGGGCGGTGAAGACGGTCGGCAGGTCGCCGCGCTGGGCCTTGGCGTCGCGGGCCATCACCGCGAGGTCGGCGCCGACCAGCGGGGCGAGGTCGGTCTTGTTGACGACCAGGAGGTCGGAGGTGGAGACGCCCGGGCCGCCCTTGCGGGGGATCTTGTCCCCGCCGGAGACGTCGATGACGAAGATCTGGTGGTCGACCAGGCCGCGGCTGAAGGTGGCGGTGAGGTTGTCGCCGCCGGACTCGACGAGGATCAGGTCGAGCGGGCCGAGGGCGTCCTCCAGCTCCTCGACGGCCTCCAGGTTGGCGGAGATGTCGTCGCGGATCGCGGTGTGCGGGCAGCAGCCGGTCTCCACGGCGGTGATCCGCTCGGGCGGCAGGACGGCGTTGCGCAGCAGGAACTCGGCGTCCTCGGTGGTGTAGATGTCGTTGGTGACGACGGCGAGGGAGAGCTCGTCGCGCAGGGTGCGGCAGAGGGCGGCGACGGTGGCGGTCTTGCCGGAGCCGACCGGGCCGCCGAGGCCGATCCGCAGCGCCCGGCGGGCCGGCGGGCCGTCGCCGGCCGTGGCGGTGGCGGTGTGGGTGTGGCGCTCGGGCAGGGCGTGGGGGTCCACGTGGTCACGATGCAAAGAGGCGAACCTTCCAGGTGCTGTGCTGTTCGGCGTGGATGTCGAGCAGCGGGGCGGAGGCGGCGGGCAGCTCGCCGCGTTCGGCGGCCAGGGCGGCTTCGGCGGCGACGGTGTCGAGCTGCGGGGCGAGTGCGGCGAGGACGGCGGCGACCTCGTAGGGGTCGAGGCCGAGCAGCCGGACGCAGGCGGTGGCCGGACCGTTGACGCTCTCGTACGCGGCGAGCCGGGCGGCGTCCGCGGGGGCTAGTCCGGCGGCGAGGGCGGTCCGGCCGAGGACGACGGGGTGGTGGGCGCCGCGCGGGTACTGCGTCCGCAGCTCGGTCAGGGCGGGGTGCGGCCAGGCGGCGAGGGCGGCGCGCAGCAGTTGGCGGCCGAGGCGGCGGCTGGTGGCGCGCAGCGCCGGGGAGGGGGTGCGGGCGTCGGCGGCCCCGTCGAGGGCGTCCGGGTCGGCGCCGGGTGCGGCCGCGGCGGCGGCCAGCGCGGCGGCGGTGAGGCCGGTGGTGTGCAGCCGCCCGGTGAGGAAGGCGGCGAGGGTCGGGGCGTCGTGGATGCGGCCGGCCTTGACGGCCGCTTCGGCGCCGCCGGAGTGGGCGTGTCCCCCGGTGGGGAACCGCCCGTCGGCGAGAAGGAGGAGGAGGGCGGACACGGTCGCTCCTGCGGGGTGGGCGGGCAGCGGCTCGGGCTGCCGGTCAGAACAGGAAGTAGCGCTGGGCGAGCGGGAGTTCGGCCGCGGGCGCAGGAGTGACCGGGTCGCCGTCGATGGTGACGGTGAAGGTGTCGGGGTCGACCCGGACGTCCGGGCGGGCGGTGTTGTTGACCATGTGGTCCTTGGTGACGCCGCGGGTGTTGCGGATGGCGGTGAACGCCTTGCGGACGCCGAGCAGTTCGCCGAGCCGGCCGGGCAGGCCGTCGTCGATCGCCGCCTGCGCGGTGAAGTTGAGGCTGTTGGCGGCGGGGGCGCGGCCGATGGCGCCGAACATCGGCCGGGGCAGCACGGGTTGCGGGGTGGGGATGGAGGCGTTGGCGTCGCCCATCTGGGCCCGGGCGATCTGGCCGCCCTTGAGGACGAGGTCGGGCTTGACCCCGAAGAACGCCGGGGTCCAGAGCACCAGGTCGGCGAGCCGGCCCGGTTCGACGGAGCCGATCTCGTGGTCGAGGCCCTGGGCCACGGCCGGGTTGACGGTGTACTTGGCGACGTACCGGCGGGCGCGCAGGTTGTCGGCGCGGCCGTCGCCGGGCAGGGTGCCGCGGCGCTCCTTCATGACGTGCGCGGTCTGCCAGGTCCGGGTGACGACCTCGCCGATCCGGCCCATCGCCTGGGAGTCGGAGCTGATGATCGAGATGGCGCCGAGGTCGTGCAGGATGTCCTCGGCGGCGATGGTGGAGGGGCGGATCCGGGATTCGGCGAAGGCCAGGTCCTCGGGGACGTGCGGGCTGAGGTGGTGGCAGACCATCAGCATGTCGAGGTGCTCGTCGACGGTGTTGACGGTGTGCGGGCGGGTCGGGTTGGTGGAGCTGGGCAGCACGTTGGGCTGCGAGACGACGGTGATGATGTCCGGGGCGTGGCCGCCCCCGGCGCCCTCGGTGTGGTAGGCGTGGATGCCGCGCCCGGCGATCGCCGCGAGGGTGTCGCCGACGAAGCCGGCCTCGTTCAGGGTGTCGGTGTGGATGGCCAGTTGGGCGCCGGTCTGCTCGCAGACCCGCAGGCAGGCGTCGATCGCGGCGGGGGTGGCGCCCCAGTCCTCGTGGATCTTGAAGCCGAGCGCGCCGGCCCGCAGTTGGTCGTGCATGGCCTCGGTGTTGACGGTGTTGCCCTTGCCGAGCAGGCCGATGTTGACCGGCAGGTCGTCCATGGCGGCGAACATCCGGGCGAGGTGCCAGCCGCCGGGGGTGATGGTGGTGGCCTTGCTGCCCTCGGCGGGGCCGGTGCCGCCGCCGAGCAGGGTGGTGATGCCGGCCGAGAGCGCCTCGTCGGCGAGCTGCGGGCAGATGAAGTGGACGTGGGCGTCGACGGCGCCGGCGGTGAGGATCTTCCCGTTGCCGGCGATCACCTCGGTCTCCGGGCCGATCACCAGGTCGGGGTGGACGCCGTCCATGGTCTCCGGGTTGCCGGCCTTGCCGAGCGCGGTGATCCGCCCGTCGCGGATGCCGACGTCCGCCTTGACGATCCCCCAGTGGTCGAGCACCACGGCGCCGGTGACCACCGTGTCGGGGGCGCCGTCGGCGCGCGAGGCGCGGCCCTGGCCCATCGACTCGCGGATGACCTTGCCGCCGCCGAACACGGCCTCGTCGCCGCCGCGGCAGCGGTCCTCCTCGACCTCGATCAGCAGGTTGGTGTCGCCGAGCCGGATCCGGTCGCCGGTGGTCGGGCCGTACAGGTCGGCGTAGCGCTCCCGGGTCAGCCACAGGGCGGGGCGGTCAGTCATCGAGGGCACCTCCGGTGGCGCCGCGCAGGCCGAACACCTCGCGCCGGCCGCCGATCGGGACGAGTTCGACCTCGACCGGGATGCCGGGCTCGAAGCGGACGGCGGTGCCGGCGGGGATGTTGAGCCGCTTGCCGTGCGCGGCGGCACGGTCGAAGTCGAGGCCGGGGTTGGCCTCGGCGAAGTGGTAGTGGGAGCCGACCTGGACGGGCCGGTCGGCGGCGTTGACGGCAGTGAGCCGGGTGACCGGCAGGCCGGTGTTCAGCCCGATGTCGCCGTCGCCGTGGAGGATCTCGCCGGGCACCGCGGGGGTGCCGGGGGCCGTCACTGGATCGGCCCGTGGACGGTGACCAGCTTGGTGCCGTCCGGGAAGGTCGCCTCGACCTGGACGTCCGGGATCATTTCGGGGATGCCGTCCATGACGTCGGCGCGGGCCAGCACGTGCCGGCCGGACTCCATCAGCTCGGCGACGGTGCGCCCGTCCCGGGCGCCCTCCAGGACGTGCGAGGTGATCAGTGCGACCGCCTCCGGGTGGTTGAGCCGCAGGCCGCGGGCCTGCCGGTTGCGGGCGACGTCCGCTGCGACGTGGATGAGCAGGCGCTCCTGCTCGCGCGGTGTGAGCTTCATCGTGGCGACCTCGGGTGGGGAGAGGCTGGCTCGGCGAGTCCGGCCAGTCGATCAACACGATGTTGACGTGGCGTTACGGCGGACTTTCCGCGCCGTAACCTCGGTGACCGGGCCTGCCGACGCGCCCCTGTATACCGCCGCCCCGCCCGCGCGGCCGGGCAGCGCGGCCGCCGACGGCGTGTCAGAGCCTGATCCGGGCCTCCACCGGGAGGTGGTCGCTGCCGGTGGCGGGCAGGGTGCGGGTGGACACCGGGACGGCGCCGCGGCACAGCACCTGGTCGATCCGCGCCAGCGGCAGGCCGGCCGGCCAGCTGAAGTCGAAGCCGGACCGGGCCGGGACGAGCCGCGAGGTCAGCGGTGCGATCCCGCGGTCGTCCAGGGTGGAGTTGAGGTCGCCGAGCAGGATCAGCCGGCGGGCGGGCTCGCCGTCGATCACGGCGGCCAGCCGGCGGGCGCTCTCGTCGCGCTCGGCGGTGGCGAAGCCGTCCGCCCGCAGCCGGACCGACGGCAGGTGGGCGACGTACACGGCGACCTCGCCCTGCGGGGTGTGCACGGTGGCCCGCACGCCGCGCTTCCAGTAGACGTGCACGGAGGACGGCTTGAGGTCGACCGGCCGGGCGTCGGTGAGCGGGTAGCGCGACCACAGCCCGACCGTGCCGGAGCGGGCCCGGTACGGGTAGGCGCCGGCCAGCACCCGCTCGTACACCGCGGCCCCGGAGGCGAGTTCCTCCAGCGCGACCAGGTCGGCGTGCCGGTCGAGCAGTGCCTTCGCGGTACCCTCCGGGTCCGCGTTGCCGTCGTCCACGTTGTGCTGGACGACGGTCAGGTCGACCCGCCCGCCGTCGGCCGGCAGCAGCCGCCCGCCGAACAGCACCGTCCAGGCGAGCACCGGCAGCAGCACGGCGAGCAGGGCCGCGCGGGAGCGGCGCAGCAGCGCGGCCGCCAGCAGCACCGGCACACCCAGGCCCAGCCACGGCAGGAAGGCCTCCAGCAGGCTGCCGAGGTGGCCGCCCCGCCCGGGCACCAGCCGGTGGCCGGCCAGCAGCAGCGCGAGCAGCACGGCGAGCACGGCCGTCACCGCCCCGGGCCCGCGCGGGGGCGTGCCGGGGGGGGCGCCCCTCCACGCCCCCCGCCGCGGTGTGTTCGGCTGGCTGGCGGGGCGGGGGGGGGCGC
>NZ_JBHWBW010000506.1:0-5531 GCF_042735675.1 Kitasatospora sp. NPDC059571 | reverse complement strand
AGGGTCGGGTGACGGTGCCGCCCTCGCGGGGCTGCCGGGTCAGCGGGTGGCGCGGAGCAGGGTGCGGATGGTCCGCATCGCCACCGAGAGGCTGGACAGCTCGTAGTTGTCGGAACCCCTTATGTCGTCGAGCGTGTTCTTCGCCCGGCTCAGCAGGGTGCCGTTGAGCTCGGCCCAGGCCTTGTAGCGGTCCTCCGGCAGGGAGCCGTCGGGGCCGCAGGCCAGCACGTCCTCGGTGAGCGCCGAGTGGGCCGCGAAGAGGTCCTCGCGGATCGAGGCGCGGGCCATCGAGGACCACCGGTCGGTCCGCGGGAGCTCGATGATGCGGTCCAGCAGGTGCGAGATCTGCAGGCGGTCGCCGAGGTCGTAGTAGAGCTCGGCCACCTCCATCACGTCGGACAGCGAGCGGTCCGCGACGCCGACGATGTCGAGCGTCGGGAAGGCCGAGGAGAGCCCGGCCATCCGGGTGGCCAGCGCGTCCGGCACGCCCGCGGCGGCCAGGTCGTCGTAGACCGACTCGAACCAGACCGCGTCCTCGCCGCGCAGCGGCTTGGGCAGGCTCTCCCAGACCTGGTTGACCCGGTCGTGGAAGAACGCGATGGTGCCGGCGATGTCGAGCGGCTGGCGCCGGTTGTTGAGCATCCAGCGGGTGGCGCGCTCGACCAGGCGGCGGGCGTGCAGCCGCATCCGGGTCTGGACCTCGGCGGCGACCTGGTTGTCCAGGCCCTCCACCTCGTCCCAGAGCTGCTCCAGGCCGAAGACCGCGCGGGCCGCCGCGTGGGTGCGGGCGATCTCCTCCATGGTCGCCCCGGTCTCCTCGCGGAGCCGGAAGGCGAAGGTGCAGCCGCCGCGGTTGATCGTGTCGTTGACGATCAGGGTGGTGATGATCTCGCGGCGCAGCGGGTGGTTGTCGATCGCGTCGGCGAACTTGGTCCGCAGCGCGCTCGGGAAGTACTGGTGCAGCGCGGTGCGGAAGTACGGGTCGTCGGGCAGCTCGGTGGCGAGCAGCTCGTCGGCCAGCGTGATCTTGGTGTAGGCGAGCAGCACCGACAGCTCGGGCTGGGACAGCCCGCGGCCGGCCTGCTGGCGGTCGCGGATCTGCTTCTCGGTGGGCAGGAACTCCAGCGCCCGGTCGAGCTGCCCGTCCGCCTCCAGGCGGTTGATCATGCGGGAGTGCACGTTGACCATGCTGACGGCCTGGGCGACCGCGTTGGCGAGCACGACGTTCTGCGCGTAGTTGTTGCGCAGCACCAGGTGGCCGACCTCGTCGGTCATCTTGGCGAGCAGCGCGTTGCGCTGCTTGACCGTCATGTCGCCCTCGGCGACGACCTGGTTGAGCAGGATCTTGATGTTCACCTCGTGGTCCGAGGTGTCGACGCCGGCCGAGTTGTCGATGGCGTCGGTGTTGATCCAGCCGCCGGTGCTCTCGGGGCCGCCGGAGGAGGCGAACTCGATGCGGCCGAGCTGGGTGCAGCCGAGGTTGCCGCCCTCGCCGATGACCCGGGCGCGGACCTGGGTGCCGTTGACGCGGATCGGGTCGTTGGCCTTGTCGCCGACCTCGGCGTTGGTCTCGGCGGTGGCCTTGATGTAGGTGCCGATGCCGCCGTTCCAGAACAGGTCCACGGGGGCCTGCAGGATCGCCTTCATCAGCTCGGCCGGGGTGAGCTTGGCCGCCTCGATGCCGAGCGCCTCGCGGACCTGCGGGGAGATCTGGATCGCCTTGGCGGTGCGCGGGAAGACGCCGCCGCCGGCCGAGATCAGCGACTTGTCGTAGTCGTCCCAGGAGCTGCGCGGCAGGTCGAACAGCCGGCGGCGCTCGGCGAAGGACGCCGCGGCCTCCGGGTTCGGGTCGAGGAAGATGTGCCGGTGGTCGAAGGCGGCCACCAGCCGGATGTGCTCGCTGAGCAGCATGCCGTTGCCGAACACGTCACCGGACATGTCGCCGATGCCGACGACGGTGAAGTCCTGGGTCTGGGTGTCGACGCCCAGCTCGCGGAAGTTGCGCTTGACCGACTCCCACGCGCCGCGGGCGGTGATGCCCATGCCCTTGTGGTCGTAGCCGGCCGAGCCGCCGGAGGCGAACGCGTCGCCCAGCCAGAAGCCGTAGGACTCGGCGACACCGTTGGCGATGTCGGAGAAGGTCGCGGTGCCCTTGTCGGCGGCGACCACCAGGTAGGTGTCGTCCTCGTCGTGGCGGACCACGTCGACGGGGTGGACGACCTCGCCGGCCTTGAGGTTGTCGGTGATGTCGAGCAGCGCCGAGATGAAGGTCTTGTACGAGGCGATGCCCTCGGCGAGCCACGCGTCGCGGTCGACCGACGGGTCCGGCAGCTGCTTGGCGACGAAGCCGCCCTTGGCGCCGACCGGGACGATGACGGTGTTCTTGACCATCTGGGCCTTGACCAGGCCGAGGATCTCGGTGCGGAAGTCCTCGCGCCGGTCGGACCAGCGCAGACCGCCGCGGGCGACCTTGCCGAAGCGCAGGTGGACGCCCTCGACCCGGGGCGAGTAGACCCAGATCTCGAACGCCGGGCGCGGGGCCGGCAGGTCGGGGATGGCCTTCGGGTCGAACTTCATCGACACGTAGGTGTGCCAGTCGCCGTCCTCGGCGTGCTGGAAGAAGTTGGTCCGCAGGGTCGCCTTGATCAGGTGCAGGAAGGAGCGCAGGATGCGGTCCTCGTCCAGCGACACGACCTCGTCGAGGGCGCCGTCCAGCTCCTCCAGCAGGCCCTCGGTGAGCTCGGCGGAGCCCAGCCGGTGGCTGGGGCTGAGCCGGGCCTCGAAGAGGTTGACCAGCAGGCGGGTGGTGTGGGCGTTGTTGCGGAGCGCGTCCTCCATGTAGTCCTGGGAGAAGGTGCTCCCGGCCTGCCGGAGGTACTTGGCGTAGGCGCGCAGGACCACGGCCTGGCGCCAGGTCAGGCCGGCGGTCAGCACGAGGCCGTTGAAGCCGTCGTTCTCGGCCTTGCCCGTCCAGGTCGCCGAGAAGGTCTCCTGGAAGCGCTCGCGGGCCTCGTCGGTCAGCTCGGTGGAGTCGCGCAGCCGCAGGCCGAAGTCGACCACCCATGCGGTGGAGCCGTCGGCGCGCTTGAGCGCGTAGGGGTGCTCGTCGAGGACCTCGACGCCCAGGCGCTGGAGCACCGGCAGGACCTCGGTGAGCGAGATCGGGCCGCCGACCCGGTAGATCTTGAAGCGGCGCTCGTCGTCGCCGGCGCCGACCGGCTGGTACAGGTTGAGCCGGAAGTCGCCCTCGCCGTGCAGCGCCTCGATCTGCTTGAGGTCGGCGACGGCGGTGCGGGCGGTGTAGTCGGCCCGGTAGCCGTCGGGGAAGGCGTTGGCGTACTTGTGGGCGAGCTCGGCGGCCCGCTCCTCGCCCAGCTCGACGTGCAGCTGGTCGTTGAAGCCGTCCATCCAGAAGCGGGCGGCCTCGGCGAGCTTGGCCTCGATCCGCTCGACCTCGGCGTCGGTGAGCTCCGGGAGCTCGGTGCCGGGGGCGACCCGGACGACGAAGTGCAGGCGGGTGAGGACGGACTCGGTGGCGTACACCGTGTAGTCGATGGTGTCGCCGTTGAGCTGCTCGGTGAGGATCTCCATCAGCCGCAGCCGGATCCGGGTGGTGTACCGGTCGCGCGGCAGGTAGACCAGGGCGGAGAAGTAGCGCCCGTACTCGTCCTGGCGGAGGAACAGCCGCAGCCGGCGGCGCTCCTGCAGGTAGAGCACGCTGGTCGCGATGGACTGGAGCTCCTCGGCCGGGGTCTGGAACATCTCGTCCCGGGGGAAGGTCTCCAGGATCTGCAGCAGGTCGCGGCCGTCGTGGCTCTCACCGGAGAAGCCGGCGCGGGTGACGACCTCCTGGACCTTGCGGCGGACGACCGGGATCCGGGTGACCGACTCGGTGTACGCGGCGGAGGAGAACAGGCCGAGGAAGCGGCGCTCGCCGATCACCTCGCCGTTGGCGTCGAACTTCTTGACCCCGACGTAGTCCAGGTAGGCCGGGCGGTGCACGGTCGCGCGGCTGTTGGCCTTGGTCAGCACGAGGAGCTTCTTCTCGTGCGCCTTGGCGCGGACGGGGGCGGACAGCCGGCCGAAGGCCTCGCTGACCGGGTGGTGGTCGGTGTCGTGGCTGAGCGGGTCGGCGCGCAGGATGCCGAGGCCGGTGCCGGCGACGGCCTTGAGGACCTCCTCGCCCTCGTGCTCGACCAGGTCGTACTCGCGGTAGCCGAGGAAGGTGAAGTGGTCGTCGGCCAGCCAGCGCATCAGCTCCCAGGCCTCGCCGACCTCCTGCTCGGGCAGGTGCGTCGGGGGCTGCTCGGCGAGCTCGTCGGCCAGGCGCAGCGCGGAGTCGCGCATCTTCGACCAGTCCTCGACGACCTCGCGGACGTCGCCCAGCACGCGGCGGAGGTTGGCCTCGATCGAGCGCAGGTCCTCGCGGGCGGTCTCGCGGTCGATCTCGATGTGCATCCAGGACTCGACGATGGCGTCGGCCGGCCACTCGGTGCCGGCGGCCTGGCTGCGCGAGCAGGCGTCGATGTCGAGGATCTCCAGCAGCTTGCCGGTGATGTCGCGGCGGACGGCGAGCTGGGGGTGGACCACGAGGTGGATGCCGCGGTCGAGGCGGGTCAGCTCGTTGGTGACCGAGTCGACCAGGAACGGCATGTCGTCGGTGACGACCTCGACCACGGTGTGGCCGCAGGACCAGCCGTTCTCCTCCACGCTCGGGGTGTGCACCCGGACCTCGGCGGTGCCCTGGGGGCGCTTGAGGCCCAGGCGGTAGTGCGAGGCGGCGGCGCCGTAGACGTCGACCGGGTCGCGGTGGACCAGGTCCTCGGGCGCGGTGTGGAGGTAGTAGTGGTGCAGGTATGCGGTCAGAGCGCCGTTGCTCAGACCCTCTCCCGGCGCCGCTCCCCCCACCTGGCTGTTCTCAGCGGCTGCTGCTGCCTTGGCGAGCAGTTCGGCCTTGGCTGCGTCCAGCTTGGTCTGCATGACTGTTTGGCTCCTGTCGCGCGCCGTTGCGTGACTCGGTGATGGCTAGGTGTGCACCGCCGGGCCTGTCCGCAATCCTCCCGCAGCACCTGGGCGAAATCCGCTCGTGCCACGCTTGAGCGGAGGTCGTTCCGGGTATTACAGGACGTTTGGCCAGCGGGAGATCCCGGCGACGCCAGTCAGCCTAACCGGATGAAACGAAGGTGTCAGGGGACACAGAGGAGCAATCCCGCAGGAAGGTCACGTCCTACTGGACACGTTGTCCAAACCGGGCGCGTGCATCGTGTCAGCGCCTGTCAGCTGTTTCCGGCCCGTCACCCGGGATGCGGCCGGACGTCACCGGCCGGCGGCCGGAAGGTCTCGGCGATCGAACGCGCCGAGGTCCAGGGCAGCAGGTGCTGCACGGCGCCCGCCAGGCCCGCGGTGGCGGCGGCCCGCGGCCCGCCGAGCGGCAGCAGCCCGGCGCCCGGCCCGGCCGCGCCCTCGTTGACCCACACGTCCGCCGCGGTGAACCGCAGCCGCTCCACCGCCTGCGCGATCGCACCGCGGTC
>NZ_JBHWBW010000505.1:0-5535 GCF_042735675.1 Kitasatospora sp. NPDC059571 | reverse complement strand
GGGGCTGGGCGAGCGGGGGGCCCCCCGCCGCCCGGCTGGCCCGGGGGGGGGGGGGGGGCGCCGGCCGCCCGCGCCCCCTCGGCCGGACCGAGCCCGCTCGCCGCGGGCCCGGTCCGTCAGGTGTGTCGGGCACTCCGCGCGACGGCCGACGGGCGACGGGGCGGATCAGCGGGACGGAGCCCCGGCGGTGCGGCGGCCGGCCAGCGGGCGGGCCGGCGAGCCGACGACCACCGTGCCCTCGGCGACGTCCCGGGTGACCACCGCGGCCGCGCCGACGAAGGCGTCCGGGCCGACGGTCAGGCCCTGCAGCACCACCGCGTTGGAGCCCACGGTGGCGCCGTCCGCAAGGTGCACCGACCCGGAGACGTTGCCGCCCGGGTAGACGGTGACGCGGTCCCCGAGCACGGTGTCGTGGCCGACCGTGGTGTTGTAGTGGACCTGGCTGTGCCGACCGAACCGCACGCTGCTGGAGACGTAGGCGCCGCCCATCACCAGGCAGCCGGGGCCGAGTTCGGTCTCCGGGGCGATCAGTGCCCGCGGGTGGACGAGGGTCGCGGGCTCGCCGCCGGCCGCGTCGAGCAGCGCGGCGAGGCGCTGCCGGACGGCGGGGTCGGCGATGCCGATCAGGTAGCGGGCACCGGGCGGCAGGTCCGCCGGTGCGAGCACGGGCAGTCCGCGGACGGCGGTGCCGCGGGCCCGGTCGTCGAGGAACCCGGCGACCGGGACGCCGGCCGCGAGAGCGGTGTCCAGGGCCTCGCGGCCGACGCCGCCGGCGCCGGCGATCCAGAGCTGAGGTGCGGTCATGGCTCGCTATTCTGGCGGGCCGCCGTCAGGAGGCCTCCTCCACGGCCCGCTGGGCGAGCCGCGGAGCGGTGGCCCGGCACGGCAGGACCACGCGCGTGGGCGGGGCGGATATGGCGGAGATGTCGGTGGGCGCGGGGAAGCCGGGGTTGACCCCGCCTGCCGCGGTGATGCCGGCCGGGCGCACCAGCACCTTGACGGTCAGCAGCAGGATCCGCACGTCGAGGCGGAGCGAGCGGTGCGCGATGTACCAGAGGTCGAGTTCGATCCGCTCCGGCCAGCTGATCGAGTTGCGGCCGCGGACCTGCGCCCAGCCGGTGAGGCCGGGGCGCACCGCGAGCCGGCCGCGCTGGTGGTCGGAGTAGTGGACCACCTGCTCGGGCAGGGTCGGCCGGGGGCCGATCACGCCCATCTCCCCGCGGGCGACGTTCCACAGCTGCGGCAGTTCGTCGAGGCTGGTGGTGCGGAGCAGGGCGCCCAGCCGCGTGATCCGCGGGGCGTCCGGCTCGTCGGCGAAACGTTTGTCCCGCATGGTGCGGAACTTGAGGATGGCGAACTCGTGGCCGCCGCGGCCGGTCCGGGTCTGCCGGAACAGGACCGGGCCGCCCATGGTGCAGCGGATCATGACGGCGATGAGCAGGCCGAGCGGGATCGCGACGATCCCGGCGAGTGCGGCGATCGCGAGATCGCCGCCGCGCCTGATGCCTCCCCCGACAGGCTGCATGGTTTCCCCCAACGGGTGTGGTGGTGTGCGGCCTCAGCCGACCGTCCAGGGCAGCTGCCGCGCCCTGGCGACGGCCGCGTAGGTCTCCAGGGAGACCCGTGCCACCGCTCGTTGGTCGAATTCGGCCAGGGCCCGGCGACGGGCCGCCGCGCCCAGCTGCTCGCGCAGGTCCGGCTCGGTGAGGAGCCGGCCCAGCGCCGTGGTGAGTGCCCGGGTGTCGCCGGGCGGGGCGAGCAGCAGGTGCTCGCCGTGGGTGCCGATCTCGCGGCAGCCCCGGATGTCGCTCAGCACCATCGGCAGGCCGCAGGCGGCCGCCTCCATGGCGGAGCGCGAGAAGCCCTCGCGGTAGGAGGGCAGCACGAAGACGTCCAGCGCGGCGTAGAGCTCGGGCATGTCGGAGCGGCTGCCGAGGAAGTCGACCCCGCTCTCCGGGCCGGTCAGGGCATCGGGCTTGTCCGGGTCCTCCGGGCCGATCCAGACGAAGCGGGCCTTGCCCGCCAGCGCCCGGGCCGCCCCCGCGTACTCGGCGATGCCCTTCTCGGCGACCTGCCGGCCCACCCCGCCGACCAGCAGCTCGTCATCGGCGACGCCGAGTTCGCGGCGGATCCGGGCCCGGTCGGCGGCCGGGGCTGGGAACCGCGTGAGGTCGACGCCGTTGCCCACCACCCGCGAGCGGTAGCCGGGCACGGCGGGCGCCAGCGTCCGGCGGTCCTCCGCGTTCTGGTACAGCTCCGCGTGCGAGAAGCGGGCCGCGAAGGCCTCCGCGCCGAGCACGAACGCCCGCTTGGCGAACGGGTCGTGGGCCTGGGCCCAGAGCCCGTGGCAGGTGTTGACCACCACCGGCACCCGGGCGAGGCGGCCCAGCACCCGGCCGAGCACGCCGGTCTTCGGGTTGTGGGTGTGCAGCACGTCCGGCCGGATCCGGCGGAGCACCGCGAGCAGCTCCCGGGCGGCCGCCGCGTCGGCCCGCGGCTGCCAGGCCCGGGTCAGCGCGTGCAGCGGCTCGTGCCGGACGCCGATCGCCTCCAGCTGTGGCACGTAGGGGCCCGGCGCGCTGATGCCGTAGGTCTCGAAGCCGGCCTCGAGGTCGACCTTGAGCTCGGTGGCCAGCAGCAGCTGGAGGCTCATGTCGACGGTGGTCAGGTGGGCGACCCGCAGCGGGCGGCCGCCGGGGCCGCGGAGCCGGGGCGGCAGCGGGAGCGGCTCAGGCACGTGCACCCACCGCCTTCGCGGTGGCGACGATCCTGGCGTAGGCGCGCTCGGGGACGAGCCGGCCGTACAGCTTGGCGCGGAAGAAGTCGATCGGGTCGGTGCGGCGGACCGGCACCCGGCAGAACCGGGCCGGGTCGGAGCCGGGCAGGTTGCGGCCGACCTCGCCGGTGGCGGCGGTGCGGAACCGGGCACGCAGCGCGACCGCCATGTGCGGCACGGGCACGCCCCAGGTGTAGGCGAAGTGCCGCGGGCGGGTGCCCAGGTGATCCTCTATGTCGTCGCTGCAGCCGTCGAGTTCGGCGGTGCTGAGCAGCGCCGGGCGGACGTGGCTGCGGGTGTGGTTGGCGACCGTGCACAGCCCGGAGGCGGCCATCTCGCGCAGCTGGTCCCAGCTCAGGCCGGGGGCGCCGGGCCCCTTGGCGGTGGAGCCCTCCCAGCGCATCTCGCCGCCGACGTGGCCGCTGGCGAGGTAGACGGTGAACGGCAGGCCGCGCTCCTTGAGCAGCGGCCAGGCGCGCTCGTGCACGTCGGCGAAGCCGTCGTCGAAGGTGAGGACGGTGCTCGGGGTGCGGCGGCCGGAGGCGAGCCGGTCGCCGGCCTCGTCGATGGAGACCACCCGGCCGGGCGGGAGCTCCGCGAGCAGGTCCAGCTGGGCGGTGAAGTCGGCGGTGGAGACGTCGAGTTCGTCCGGAGTGCCGCCGCCGATGCGGTGGTAGATGAGGAAGGTGGCGCCCTCGCCGGGGACGGAACCGGCCGCACGGGCCAGGCCGCGCTTGAGCGTGGTGCGGAAGCCTCCGGCCGCGGGCGCGGCGGTCGTCCCCATGGTTCCCCCCTCTGCGGTGCCCTCCCCGGCGCCGCCGAACCGGCCCGGCCCGGCGGCGGGTGCTGCGCCGGGCGGGAACCACAGTAGGGGGAGATGTGCGGCTGCTGCCCCGGAATTGTGAAAGAAGCGCGCAGGTGGGCCGAAACTGGACCCGTCCGGTCCGTCCCGGCCGGATCCGCACCGCCCGCCGAGTCGAATTCGTACGGCTTCGCACAGGTCCTTCGTGCCCGGGCGCGTGCCGGCGGCGGGCGCCCCCGGCGGCGCGGAACAGGGCCCGGCGTGTCGCGGGAGGCGTCGGGGACGGCAGTGGCGCGAGAGGCGCGGGAGGCGTCGGACTTCTAGAGTGCCGAGCCGTCACCGGGCCGCAGCGGCGGACCGGAGCGGCGCAGCGCCGCGACCGCGACGCGGGTGAGGACGAGGACGCCGGCCGCCAGGCAGCCGGCCACCGACATCGCCCAGGCCGGCCCGTCGGTCTGCGGCACGAGCACCGCGACCAGGATCCCGGCGGCCACGCAGGCAGCGCCGACCAGGGTGAGGAGCAGCTTGTGGCGCTCGAGTGCGCAGCCGCTCCAGGCCCGTGCCCAGCGTGTCACCGAGCGGTGACCTTCCGTGCCCGTCATGCCTTCCACGGTATACCCCTACCCCGTGGTCGGCCCACCATCCGGTGCGCCCCGGGTGCCCCGGGAGCGCTCCGGGCGCGCCCCGCGAAATTTCGCCGTCCGCCGTACAACCATCGGGTGGGGCCGGTGGTCTCCATTACATTGAGCGATCCAGGAGCCGTCCGCGGCAGGGTAGGGAGTCCCCGCCGCGGTCCGGATCACCCGGGGCGGAGCCGCCGTTCCCGGGGTCGGAGGCCGGGCTCCGCCTGCCGACGGTACCGCCACGCCGACACCGGCGACCTAGGGGGGAACCGCGTGCCGTACTCCGTTGCCACGACGACTTTCAGCACCCCGCCGTCCACCGCCGCCGTCCGGCCGAGGGCGGCGCCCGAGCGGAGCACGGCCGGACGCGACCGGGGCAGTTGGCTGCGGCTCACCCCGGCGCAGCCGTTCTTCCGGGCCAGGGCGGCGCAGCGGCTCGCGGTGCTGGCCTACCACGGGGTGACCGACCCGCGGTCGTTCGGCGCCCAGCTGGACCGGCTGCGCCGGCTGGCCACCCCGGTGTCGCTGCCGGCGGTCGAGCGGGCCGTCGCGGAGGGCCGTCCGCTGCCGCCGCGCTCGGTGCTGATCACCTTCGACGACGCGGACCGCACGGTGCTGACCCATGCCCTTCCGGTGCTGGCGTCCCGCGGCATCCCGGCGGCGGCGTTCGTGATCGCCGAGCTGATCGGCACCGACCGGCCGTTCTGGTGGCACGAGGCGGCGTTCCTGGCCCGGCACGGCGGCCGGGCCAGGCTGCTGCCCGGCGGGCACCCGGGCCGGCTGCTCGCGCGGCTCCGCGAGCTGCCCGACCCGGACCGCAGACGGAGTCTGCACGAGCTGCGGGTGAGCGCGCACCGCCGGCCGCCGCAGCAGGAGCAGCTGCAGCCGGAGGACCTGCGGGCGCTGCGGGCGGGCGGCGTGGCGATCGGCAACCACACGCTGGGTCACCCCAGTCTTTCGCGGTGCGACGACGCGACGGTGCACTCGGAGATCACCGGGGCGCACCTGGCGCTGACCAGCTGGCTCGGGGAGGCGCCGAGCGCGTTCGCGTATCCGGACGGCGGGTACGACCCGCGGGCGGACGCGGTGCTGCGCGGGCTGGGCTACCGGCTCGGCTTCCTGTCCGACCACCGGCTCGGGCCGCGGCTGCCGGCCCATCCGCTGCGGATCAGCCGGCTGCAGGTGGACTCGACGACGGGCAGCCGGCGGTTCGACACCATCCTGTCCGGCCTGGAGCCGGCGGTGCAGCGCTGGCGGGGCGCCACCGCCTGACGCGGACGGCGCACGGTACACGGCGGGGGGGGCCCCCCCGGGGGGGGGCGCCCGCCCCGGCC
>NZ_JBHWBW010000504.1:0-5582 GCF_042735675.1 Kitasatospora sp. NPDC059571 | reverse complement strand
ACCAGCAGCAGGCTCCGCACCCCGTGCTCGGCCACCAGGTGACGGGCCACCAGCCCGCCCAGCAGACCCGACGCACCCGTCACCAGGACCGTGCCCGACGGCCCGAACACCGGCACGGCCTCCGGGGCCGCCACTGCCCGGGCCAGGCGCGGCACCCGCACCCCGCCGCCGTGAATCGCCAGCTCCGGCTCATCGGTCGCGAGGGCACCCGCCAACAGGCCCTGCGGTGCCTCCGGAGCGTCCACATCCAGCAGGACGAGGCGGTCCGGGTGCTCCGTCTGCGCCGAGCGCACCAGGCCCCAGACGGGGGCGTGCACCAGATCCTCGACCTCGGCGCCGACCGCCCCGCGGGTCAGCAGGACCAGCCGCGAGGCCGCGAACCGCTCGTCCGCCAGCCACTCCTGCACGACGGACAGCACCTGGTGCAGCACGCTGCGGACCTCGGCGGCCACCTCGCCGCCGCGGGCGGAGAGGAGCGGCAGGAGCACGGTCTCGGGGACGGAGCGGCCCCCGTCCACCGCCTCGCCGAGCTGCGCCAGCCCTGCGAACGGCTCGGCGCCGAAGCCGTCCCCGCCGAGCACGGCCCAGTCGCCCGCCGGCGCCGGGGACACCGGTAGCGCGGTCCACTCCACCCGGTACAGCGACTCCGCCGAGCTTCCCCGCGCCAGGTTGTCGGAGATCTCGCGCAGCACCAGCGAGCCGACCTCGGCGACGGCCCGGCCGGTCTCGTCGGCGAGCCCGAGCGTGATCGCGTCGGTCCCGGTGCGGGACAGGCGGGCCCGCAGGACGCCCGCGCCCGAGGCGAACAGGGTGACGCCGTTCCACGAGAACGGCAGGCGCCCGCGCCCGGTGTCATCGAGCAGGCCGCCGAGTCCGACGGCGTGGAGCGCGGAGTCCAGCAGTGCCGGGTGCAGGCCGAAGGACGCGGCGGAGTCCCGGGCATCCTCCGGCAGCGCCACCTCCACATAGGTGTCGCCGTGGTGGCGCCAGGCGGCGCGCAGGCCCCGGAACACCGGCCCGTAGCCGAACCCGGCCGCGGCCAGCCGCTCGTACAGGTCGTCGACGGGGATCGGCACCGCGCCGTTCGGCGGCCACTCGGCCAGGTCGAACGAAGGGAGGGCGGCCGTGCTGCCGGGCGCGAGCACACCGGTGGCGTGCCGCGTCCAGAGCTCACCGTCGGCGGCGTCCTCCAGGCGGGAATGGACACTCAGCGTCCGCCGGCCCGCCTCGTCCACGCCGGTCAGGGACAGGCGCAGCTGGATACCGCCGCGCTCGGGCAGCACCAGCGGTGCCTCCAGCGTCAGCTCCTCCAGCAGCCCGCAACCGACCTGGTCACCGGCCCGGATCGCCAGCTCCACGAACGCCGTGCCGGGCAGCAGCACCGCACCCATCACCGCGTGGTCCGCGAGCCACGGGTGCGACTGCACGGAAAGCCGGCCCGTGAACACCACACCGTCCGACTCCGGCAGTTCCACGGTCGCACCCAGCAGCGGATGTCCCGCCGCACCGAGCCCGACCGACGCCACGTCACCGACCGACGAACCGCCTTCCAGCCAGTACCGCCGGCGCTGGAACGGGTAGGTGGGCAGGTCGACCCGGCGGGCACCGGAGCCGGCGAACACGGCCGACCAGTCCGCCGCAACGCCGTGCACATACGCCTGGACGAGGGCAGCCGTGAGCGCGCGGGCCTCGGGACGGCCGGCCCGCAGGACGGGGACGAACGCGGCCTCGACCGCGGTCTCCTGGCCCATCGCGGAGAGGACGCCGTCCGGACCCAGCTCGACGAAGGTACGGACACCGTCCGCCTCCAGCACGGAGACCGCGTCGGCGAAGCGCACGGCCTCACGAACGTGTCGCACCCAGTACTCGGGGTCGGTCAGCTCGGCGGAGACCACCGATCCGGTGAGCGTGGAGACGATCGGAATCCGCGGAGCCTCGAAGGTGATCTGCGAGGCGACGGAACGGAAGTCCGCCAGCATGCCGTCCATCAGCGGCGAGTGGAACGCATGGCTGACCGTCAACCGCTTGGACTTCCGGCCCTCCAGCCGCGCCACCACGGCCAGCACCGCATCCTCAGCGCCCGAGACCACCACGGAGGTGGGCCCGTTGACCGCCGCGATGCCGACACCGTCGGTGAGCAGCGGCAGCACCTCGGCCTCGCCCGCCTGCACCGCCACCATCGCACCGCCACGCGGCAGCGCCTGCATCAGCCGCCCGCGCGCAGCCACCAGCTTCGCCGCGTCCGCCAGCGACATCACCCCGGCGACATGCGCCGCGGCCAGTTCACCGATCGAGTGCCCGGCCAGGACGTCCGGGGTCAGACCCCACGACTCCAGCAGCCGGAAGAGCGCAACCTCCAGCGCGAACAGCGCCGGCTGGGCAACACCCGTCTCGTTGATCAGCTCCGGGTCGGCCAGGGACCCGCGCAGCGGGCGGTCCAGCAGCGGGTCCAGCTCGGCGCAGACCGCATCGAACGCATCCGCGAAGACCGGGAAGGCGCCGTACAACTCCTCCCCCATCCCCGCCCGCTGACTGCCCTGCCCTGTGAACAGGAACGCCGTCCGCCCCTCCACCACCGAACCCTCGGCACCGGCCACCCCGGCGAGCCCCGCCAGCAGCTCCGCACGGTCCGCCGCGGCGAAGCCCGCCCGGTACTCGAACGCCGCCCGACCGGTCGCCAGCGAGAAGCCCAGATCCAGCAGACCCGGCGACCCGTCGCCCTCGACCAGCGCCACCAGCTCCGCAGCCTGCGCCGCCAGCGCCTCCGGACTCCGCGCCGACAGCACCACCGGCACCACCGGCAGCTCAGCCGTAGCGGTGGGCGCCTCGTCCGCCTCGGGAGCCTGTTCCAGGATGGTGTGGGCGTTCGTCCCGCTCACGCCGAAGGCCGAGACGGCGCCGCGGCGCGGCTCTCCGGTCTCGGGCCAGGGCCGGGCCTCCGTCAGCAGCTCGACGGCGCCGGTCGACCACTCGACGTGCGGCGAGGGCTCGTCCACGTGGAGGGTCTGGGGCAGCACACCGTGCCGCATCGCCATGACCATCTTGATGACGCCCGCGACACCGGCGGCGGCCTGGGTGTGGCCGATGTTGGACTTGAGCGAGCCGAGCCAGAGCGGCCGGTCCTCGGCCCGCTCCTGGCCGTAGGTGTTCAGCAGGGCCTGCGCCTCGATCGGGTCACCGAGTCGGGTGCCGGTGCCGTGGGCCTCCACCGCATCGATCTGGTCCGCCGTCAGACCGGCGCTCTCCAGCGCCTGACGGATCACCCGCTGCTGCGACGGGCCGTTCGGGGCGGTCAGCCCGTTGGAGGCGCCGTCCTGGTTGACCGCCGACCCCCGCACGACCGCCAGCACCTGGTGGCCGTTGCGCCGCGCGTCCGACAGCCGCTCGACCAGCAGCATGCCGACACCCTCGGACCAGCCGGTGCCGTCCGCCGCGGCGGCGAACGCCTTGCACCGGCCGTCCGAGGCCAGCCCGTGCTGCCGGCTGAACTCGACGAAGACGTCGGGGGTGGCGAGGACGGTCACACCGCCGGCGAGTGCCATCGAGCACTCGCCGTTGCGCAGCGCCTGCACCGCGAGGTGCAGGGCCACCAGCGACGAGGAACAGGCGGTGTCGACGGTCACCGCCGGCCCCTCGAAGCCGAAGGTGTAGGAGAGCCGTCCGGAGACGACCGCCGCCGCGTTGCCGGTCAGCAGGTAGCCCTCGACCCCGTCCGGCAGGTTCTCCGCGACCGCGCTGTACCCCTGCGAGGAGGCGCCCACGAAGACGCCGGCCCGGCTGCCGCGCAGCGTGGTCGGGTCGATGCCCGCCCGCTCGAAGACCTCCCAGGAGGTCTCCAGCAGGAGCCGCTGCTGCGGGTCCATGGCCAGCGCCTCGCGCGGGCTGATCTCGAAGAACGCCGGGTCGAACCGGGCGGCGTCGTGCAGGAAGCCCCCGCCGCGGGCGTAGAACGTGCCCGCCCGGTCCGGGTCCGCGTCGTACAGGTCGGCGAGGTTCCAGCCGCGGTCGGCGGGGAACTCGGAGATGGCGTCGCCGGCCTCGGCGACGAGCCGCCACAGGGCCTCCGGCGACTCCACGCCCCCGGGGAACCGGCAGCTCATCCCGACGATCGCGATCGGCTCGCGGGAGGCCGCGATCAGCTGCTGGTTCTGCCGCCGCAGGCGCTCGGTCTCCTTGATGGAGGCCCGCAGCGCTGCGACGATCTTCTCGTTGGGCGTGGTCATCGTGAGCTCCGCACTTCGGACGTGTCAGGTTTCGTTGCTGTCGAGGGCCATGTCGATGAGGCTCGCCACGTCCATCGTGTCGATCAGGTCCAACTCGTCGTCGGAGCCGGGGGCCGCACCGTCCGTGCCGGGGTCGGCGAGCCGGAGCAGGGTGTCCAGCAGGCCCGCCTCGCGGAAACGCGCGAACGGGATCGCGGCGAGCGCCTCCCGCAGCTGCGCCTCCTGCGGGTCGACGGCCGCCCCCCGGGCGCCGTCCGGGAACAGGCAGTCCCGGACGTGCTCGGCGAGGGCGGCGGGCGTCGGGTAGTCGAAGACGACGCTCGCGGGCAGCCGCAGCCCGGTCACCTGGGTGAGCCGGTTGCGCAGCTCGACCGCGGTGAGGGAGTCGAAGCCGAGCGCCCGGAACGCGCGCTCCGGTTCGACGGACCGGGCGTCCGGGTAGCCGATGACCTCGGCCACCTCGCCGCGCACCAGCTCCAGCAGGGCGCGGTCGCGGTCGGCCGCCGGGAGCCCCCCGAGCCGCTCGGCCAGGGCTCCGGCCCCCGCCGTGTCCGGGCGGTCCGCGTCACCTGCCCGATCCTCCGCCAGCACCGCCCTGACCTCGGCCAGGTCGCCGATCAGCGGACGCGGGCGGGAGGCGGTGTAGGCGGCCGTGAACGCCGCCCAGTCGACGTCCGCGACGATGCCGGTGGCCTCGCCGCTCGCCAGGGCGCGCCAGAGGCCGAGCAGCGCGGTGTCCGGGGCCATCACCGGCAGGCCGAAGCGGCGCAGGTGGTGCTCGGCGTCCGCGCCGGCGGCCATGCCGGCCTCGGCCCAGGGGCCCCAGGCCACCGAGGTGCCGGCCAGTCCGCGGGCCCGGCGGTCCTCCACCAGGGCGTCCAGGTAGGCGTTGGCCGCGGCGTAGCCGCCCTGGCCGCCGCTGCCCCAGACCCCGGCGACGGAGGAGAAGGTGACGAACGCGTCGAGTTCGCGGTCACCGAGCAGGGCGTCCAGGTGGGCGGCGCCGGCGGCCTTGGCGGCGACGACGGCGGCCAGCTGCACCGGTCCGCTGTCGGCGAGCGGTGCGTCGGCGACCACGCCGGCGGCGTGGACGACGGCGGTCAGCGGCAGCTCGGCGGGGATGCCGTCGAGCACCCGGGCCAGTGCGTCGCGGTCGGCACTGTCGCAGGCCTCGACGGTCACCCGGGCACCGAGCGCGCCGAGTTCGGCGGCCAGCTCGGCGGCGCCGGGGGCATCGGGGCCGCGGCGGCCGGTGAGCAGCAGGTGCTCTGCGCCCGTCGTCGAGGTGCCCGTCAAGCGCGCCCTGATCAGGGCGGGTGAGCGGGTGGTCCTGCTCGCCGACCGGGCCAAGTTCCCGGG
>NZ_JBHWBW010000503.1:0-5583 GCF_042735675.1 Kitasatospora sp. NPDC059571 | reverse complement strand
GGCCGCGGACCGTCCGGCGACCGGCGGGGCCCCCGCCCCCCCGCGCCTCACTCCCAGGGCCACCGGCCCCGCTGCCCGGCCTCCAGCAGCGGCACGAGCCGGAAGGCCGCGTCGGAGAGGCCGCCGAAGGTGTGCCGGTGCGGACCGGTCGGGGTGTGGCCGGTGGCGTAGCCGCACAGGTTCCAGGTGTAGACCGGCACCTCGTCGGGGACGGGTGCGAACGGGTCCGCCGTCTGCGACCGGTGCGGCTGCTCGTCGGTCACGACCACCACGCGGTCGTGCCCGCTGTAGTGGCGGGCGACCGCGGCGGCCGTCGCGGTGCCACCGAGGTCGTGGAAGCGCCCGACCGTGCGCAGCACGCTGTCGCCGGGCGCGAGCGGCACGACGTGGCTGCCGGTGCCGAACTCGACGAGGTCGGCCTGCTCGGCCCGCAGGGCGAGGGCGGTGCCGAACACCGCGGCGGCGTCCGCCCGGGTGAGCTCCGTCCCCTTCTCGGACTCCCAGAACATCGACCCCGAGCGGTCCACCAGGACGAGGGTGCGGCCGGGCAGGGCCGGGACGTTGGCGAGCGAGTGGCCGAGCGCGGTCTCCAGCGCCTGCTCCCAGCGCGGCCCGGGCGCGGCGCGGTGGGCCGCCAGGAAGCGGAACGGGAACTGCCGCGAGCGCGCGACCTCCGCCGGATCGGCGATCCGCCGGGCCACCTCGGCGGCGGCGGTGTCCGAGATCCCGGCGCGGTCGAAGTTGCGCAGGTTCCTGACCAGCGCCATCGCCCCCATCGACGGGATCACCGCCTCCCACACCGCGGCGTCGAGCGGCCCCTGGAGCCAGCCCGCCAGCGCCTCCCAGGTCATCCCGGCGGCGGCCAGCCGGTAGGCCCCGCCGGGGCCGGTGACCAGCGCGTACCGCCGGTCGACGGGGGTGTCCAGCAGGGCGTGGTGCGCCTCCAGCAGCTGCTCCCCGGGCGGCGGCACGGCGCGGTCGGGGTGGTGCCGCCGGTCGAGCGCGTACCGGAACAGCCCGCCCTGCCACGGCCGGTCGGCCGCCGGCGCCGGGTGGGTCAGCTCCAGCACGTCGGCGAAGCGGAAGGCGTACGAGGGCGTGTCGTACTTGAGCAGTGCCCGGCCGGTGTAGAGCCGGCGGACGGCGTCCGCCACCCCGCGCCTGAGCGGCTGCGGCAGCCGGCGGCCGTACCGGGACGTCCAGTGGGCCAGCAGCTCACCGGGCTCGTCGGGACGCCGGAGGACGGCGTCCACCGCCTGCCGGGAGAAGCCCGCGGCCCGCGCCTCGGTCCGCGCCCGGACGAACTCGACGGCGCCCACCACGGCCGCCGTACGGATCCTCGCCTCGGAACGCAGCCAGCGGAGCAGGCCGATGGTCCACTGCGGGTCCTCGACGGCGAACCGGCGGACCAGCTGCGCGAACCGCATGTCCCGGGCGCCGGCGCTCTCGTAGAAGGTGTGCTGCCCTGCCATGTGGGTGACCGCCAGCAGGAACAGCTCCGACCTCGGCTCCCTCAGGAACCCGATCCCGCCCTGGTGGTTGAGGGTCGTGCCGTCCGGTTGGCCGACCCTCGCCCCGGCGGCGATCACCGACGGCCGGAACGCCTGCCGCGAGACCGGGATCCACCTCCCGTGGACGGAGAGCGGGGAGGTCGCCCCGCCTGCGGTCAGTCCCGGAATCTCGGCCTGGATCTCTGCCCTGGCTTCGGACTTGGTCCGCTGGCGGTTGAACCGGGTCATGCAGAAGTCCCCCTGGTGGGTGGCGGATCGGAGCAGGCACGCAGCATCAGGTGCATACGGTGGCAGGAACGGGAGCGGGCGCAGCAGGGCGCGGAGCGGCCGTCGGCCGGGCGTGGCGCGCCTCCCGGGATCAGTGAGGGGCGCCGGTGTGGTCTCAGGAAGTAACCGGGGCCCGGCGCATCGGGAGGCGCCTGACGGCACAGTACCCACCGCCGCCCTGCGCCGTCATCCGATTAATGGCGAGGACGGCGCCGAGGCACCGTCGGACCTGCCACCGCCGCGGCCGAGCGGCTCCGGCACCCGCCCGGCCCGGGCCGCCGGGCAGGTCAGTCGGCCGGCTCCCACACGGGCAGCCACACGTCGTTCGGGGCGCCGTCGGCGGTGCAGGTGTACTGGACGAGGGCGTTGCCCACGCCCACCGCGCCGCGGACGTTGAGGCACTTGCCGCTGGACTTGGCGACGATCTGGTAGCCGATGCCCTTCGGTACGAGCTTCCACTGCTCGTTGTCGTAGCCGCCGCAGGTGTAGATGATCACCGGGGTGCCGTCGGCCGTCCCGCCGCCCTGCACGTTGAGGCACTTGCCGCTCGCGAACGACGTGAACCGGTAGTAGCCGCCGCCCGTCGGTGTGGCCTCCCAGCGCTCGTTGGGCTGCCCGGTCCAGGGGTACTGGATGACCGGCGTGCCGTTCGCGGTGGCGCCGCCCTGCACGTTCGCCACCTGCCTCGGGTCGGCCGCCAGCCGCAGCGACAGCCGGTCCACGGTGACCGCCCTGGTGGAGCGGGCGCTGCCGGACTGCGCCGAGGCGGCCGGGGCCAGCGCGGTGAGCAGCAGTGCCGCTCCCGCGACCAGCACCGATTTCCGAATCAATGGCGACATCGTCTCTCCTGACGCTCCGGGCCGGAACCTCCGGCCGCGGGTCGAGCCTGACGGCCGGTCGGACACCGGGTCCGCGGGAAACGCCGGGATGTTCCTGCGTGGGCGAACAATTCCCCTGAACGGCCGTCACGAGCGGGCGGGCCGGGATCCCGGCGGCGCGGCCCGCGGCGTGACCGGCCGGACGCGCCCGGTCACGGCTCCGGGCGTCCTCCGGCGCTCCCGGGGAGCGGATCCGGCCGCCGGACGGCCGGTGTCCGGGCGGTCCGTCCCGGTCGCGGCCGGGACGCTGCGCGCAGGCCCTAGAATTGACCGGGGCCCGTGCGACCGGAGGTCGGGCCCGGCAGGTACGGAGAGGCATCGCCGGCCTGATGCCACCCCGTACCCGAGGAAGCCCGTGAGCAACGAACAGCCCGTTCCCGTCCAGCAGGTCCTCAAGGAGGCCGGCCGCCGCCGCACCTTCGCCGTGATCAGCCACCCGGACGCCGGCAAGTCCACGCTCACCGAGGCGCTCGCCCTGCACGCCCGGGCCATCACCTCCGCGGGCGCGGTGCACGCCAAGGGCGGCCGCCGCGGCGTCACCAGCGACTGGATGGAGCTGGAGCGCGAGCGCGGCATCTCGGTGACCTCCGCGGCGCTCCAGTTCGACCACCGCGACCACGTGATGAACCTGGTCGACACCCCCGGCCACGCCGACTTCTCCGAGGACACCTACCGGGTGCTGGCGGCCGTCGACTGCGCGATCATGCTGGTCGACGCGGCCAAGGGCCTGGAGGAGCAGACCCGCAAGCTCTTCGCGGTCTGCCGCCACCGCGGCGTCCCGGTGATCACCTTCATCAACAAGTGGGACCGCCGCGGCCGCGACGCGCTCACCCTGCTGGAGGACATCGAGAACGTCCTCGGCATCACCCCGGTGCCGGTCGTCTGGCCGGTCGGCGCCGCGGGCAACCTGCGCGGGCTGGTCGAGGCCGAGAACACCGACGAGATGCTGCGCTACACCAAGGTCCCGGCGGGCACCCACGCCGCCCTGGAGGAGCGGCTGACCGCCGAGCAGGCCGCCGAGCAGGAGGGCGAGGACTGGGAGAACGCGCTGGAGGAGCTGGAGCTGGTGCTCTCCTCCGGCCCGGGCTACGACCAGGAGGCCTTCGAGGCCGGCAAGATCAGCCCGGTCTTCTTCGGCGCCGCGCTCACCAACATCGGTGTGAAGCTGCTGCTGGACGCCGTGGTCGACCTGGCCCCGGCGCCCGCGCCGCGCCCGCTGGCCAAGGGCGGCGCCCGCGAGGTCTCCGACGAGTTCTCCGGCGTGGTCTTCAAGATCCAGGCGAACATGGACCCGGCCCACCGCGACCGGATCGCCTTCGTCCGGGTCTGCTCCGGTGTGTTCGAGCGCGGCATGAACGTCACCCGCGCCGCCAGCGGCCGGTCCTTCGCCACCAAGTACGCCTCGACCGTCTTCGGCGCCGAGCGCACGGTGGTCGACCGGGCCTTCCCCGGCGACGTGGTCGGCCTGATCAACGCCGCCGCACTGCGCGTCGGCGACACCCTCTACACCGGCCGCAAGGCGGAGTTCCCCGGTCTGCCGGCGTTCGCCCCGGAGTACTTCGCGGTGGCGCGGCCCAAGGACATCAGCCGCTCCAAGCAGTTCCGCAAGGGCGTCTCGCAGCTGGACGAGGAGGGCGTGATCCAGGTGCTGGTCTCCGACCGGCGCGGCGACCAGGCGCCGGTGATGGCCGCGGTCGGCCCGATGCAGTTCGACGTCGTGCTGCACCGGATGGAGCACGAGTTCTCCTCGCCGATCACCCTGGACCGGCTCTCCTACCAGCTGGCCCGGGTCACCGACGCCCAGGGCGCCGAGGAGCTGGCCAAGGCCCGGCTGACCGACGCCGAGGTGCTCACCCGACGCTCGGACGACGCGCTGCTGGCGCTCTTCGCCGACAAGTGGCACCTGAACGCCTTCCAGCGGGCCAAGCCCGACATCCTGCTCCAGCCGCTGATCGCCACCGCGGACTGACCGCGCAGGACTGCGCCGACCGACGGCCCCGCCCCTCCCGGGCGGGGCCGTCGCGCTGCGCGGCCACGGTTTGCGCAGGCTGATCTGTGCAGCACTCGCTGGACAGTTTCACCTGATGGTTCTAGCGTGGGAGGCATGGCAGAGACCACCGCAGGCGAGACCCGGTCCGCAGCCGCCGCCCGAACGGCGCCGGCCCGGCGGATGCGCCTGCCCCGGTGGCGGCCCGGCCGTACGGGCGGCGCACCGGGAGCCTTCGACCGCAGGCTGCTCGCGCCGATGATCCTCGGCTCGGTCCTCAACCCGGTGAACTCCTCGATCATCTCGGTCTCCCTGGTGCCGATCGGGGCGGCCTTCGGCGCACCGCCCTCCCGGACCGCCTGGCTGGTCGCCGCGCTCTACCTCGCCACCGCGATCGGCCAGCCCGTGGTCGGCCGGCTGGTCGACCTGTACGGGCCGCGCCGCCTCTACCTGGTCGGCACCTCGCTGACCGGCGTCGCCGGGCTGGCCGGCATGCTCGCCCCGAACCTGGGCGTGCTGATCGCCGCCCGGGTGCTGCTCGGGTTCGGTACCTGCGCGGGCTATCCGGCCTCGATGCACCTCATCCGCAGCGAGGCCCGCCGCACCGGCCACGACAGCCCCGCCGGGGTGCTCACCGCGCTCTCGGTCGCCAACCAGACCGTCGCCGTCGTCGGCCCGGTCCTCGGCGGGCTGCTGGTCGGCCTGGGCGGCTGGCGCTCCACGCTCGCCGTCAACATCCCGCTGTCGATCGCCTGCCTGGTCCTGGGCCGCCGTCGGCTGCCGCACAGCCTCCCCGCCCGGGCCGAGGCCCGGCCCGGGGGGGGGGCCCCCCCCCCCCCCCCCCCCCCGCGCGGGGGGGGGGCGCCCCCCCCCCCCCCCCCGCGCGGCCGGGGGGGGCCCGGCGGGGCGGCGCCGCGGGGGGCGGGTGTGTGTGGGGGCG
>NZ_JBHWBW010000502.1:0-5609 GCF_042735675.1 Kitasatospora sp. NPDC059571 | reverse complement strand
CCCCCTCTCCCCGGGGGCGGGCGGCCCTTCCCGCACCCGGCTCGGGCCGCCGACCGGCTCCGCGGCCCGATTTCCGCCCGCCGGTCCCGATCCGGCATGCTCACCCGCATGGACCTCCCCGCGCAGCGCAACCCCGTCGGCGCCCACGTCCCGGTCGCCGGGCGCGGGCTGGTCGGCACCGGGCTGGCGTACGCGCGGCGGGTGGGCGCCGAGTCGGTCCAGGTGTTCGTCGCCAACCCGCGCGGGTGGGCGACCCCGGCCGGCGACCCGGCCCAGGACGAGGCCTTCCGGGCGGCCTGCGCCGAGCAGGGCGTCCCGGCGTACGTGCACGCCCCCTACCTGATCAACTTCGGCTCCGGGTCCGAGGCCACCCGCGAGCGCTCCGCCGAGTCACTGCGGCACTCGCTGCTCCGGGCGCACCGGATCGGCGCGCTGGGCGTCGTGGTGCACACCGGCTCGGCGCTCTGCGGGCCCCCGGAGGCGGCGCTGGCACACGTCCGCGCGGGTGTGCTGCCGCTGCTGGACGAGCTCGACGCGCTCGGCGACGCGGCGCCCCGGCTGCTGCTGGAGCCCACCGCGGGCCAGGGCAGCTCGCTCTGCGCCCGGATGGCCGACCTCGGCCCGTACCTGGAGGCCCTGGACCGGCACCCGGCGGTCGGCGTCTGCCTCGACACCTGCCACGCCTTCGCCGCCGGGCACGACCTGGCCGAGCCCGGCGGAGTGGCCGCGATGATGGCCGAGCTCGAGGGAGCGGCCGGCCCCGGCCGGCTGCGGCTGATCCACGCCAATGACTCCGAGGACGCGGCCGGCGCCCGCAAGGACCGGCACGCCAACATCGGCGCCGGGCGGATCGGCGCCGCGGCCTTCGGCGAGTTGCTGGCGCACCCGGCGACGGCCGGCGTCCCGCTCGTCATCGAGACCCCCGACGGGCGGCACGACCCCGACCGGGTCGAGGGCGCCCGGCACGCCCGGGACATCGCCCGGCTCAAAGAACTGCGGGCCGCCGCCGCGGCGGTGCCCGCGTGAGCGCCCGCCGGTGGGTGCGGCCGGCCGTGCTGGCCGGGCTGCTCGCCGCCGCGGCCGGCTCCCTGCTGTTCTGGAGCCCGACCGCGGTGCTGGCCGCCGCCGACGGGCCGTGGCGGCTGCCGGTCGCGCTGGCGGTGTACGCGCTGGGCACGGTGGCCTTCGTGCCCAAGCCCGCGCTGAATGCCGCGGCCGGGGTGCTGCTCGGCGTCGCCCTCGGCCTGCCGCTCGCCGTCGCGGGCACGGTGCTCGGCGCCGCCGCCGCCTTCCTGCTCGGCCGCGGCCTCGCCCGGGACGCCCTGCGGCCGCTGCTGCGCGGCCGGGCGGCCGAGGCCGTGGACCGGCGTCTGACGGAGCAGGGCTTCCGCAGTGTCCTGCTGCTGCGGCTGATCCCGGGGGTGCCGTTCCAGGCCGCCAACTACGCCTGCGCGCTCTCGGGCGTGCGGGCGGCGCCGTTCCTCGGGGCGACCGCCCTCGGGGTGCTGCCCGGGACGGCCGCCTACGTGGTGGCCGGGGCGAGCGCCGGATCGCCGACCTCGCCGGCCTTCCTGATCTCCGCGTCGGCGGTGGCGCTGCTGACCGTCGGCAGCCTGCTCTCGCTGTGGCGCGCCCGCGGCGCGGTCGCGCCCGCCCGCACCGAGGCAGCGGCCACTACCGCCCGGGCCCCGGTGCCCTGAGCGGCCGGGGCCCCGGGCCGGCCACCGGGTCAGCCGTCGGCGGCGTCCTGCCGCGGCTCGCGGACCGGCGGCCGCCACTCCCCGTACGCCGCCAGGAGCGCGGTGTCGGCCACCATGACGGCGGCCAGCACCAGCGCCCACCCGCCGCGCCCGGCCAGGGCCAGGGCGAGCACCGCACCGCCGAACACCAGCAGCTGGGTGGCCAGCCAGGCCGGCGGCGACTTCACCACCGCGCGCGGCGAGGCGTAGCGGCCCCACAGCAGCGCCGCGGCCAGCGGCAGCAGGACGGCGAGCACCACCCGCAGGGCGACCGGCCCCGGCACCGCCCAGCCGCCGTACCCCAGCGCGGCCAGTGCGGCCAGCTCCAGCAGGAATCTGACCGCCAGCGCGATCCCGGCGACACCACCTCGCACGGCTCCCCCTCTCCCGGCCCGCGGCCGTGTGCGAACGGCAGCATAGGCGCTCCGTCATATCCGGTGGCGGGCTTTCCCGACGCTGCGTCAGGATGGCGGGCATGACGACCGTGCGCATCGACCCCCCGTACCGGACCGCCGACGAGACCGCCATGCTCACCGCCTGGCTCGACTTCCACCGGGCCACCCTGGCGCTGAAGACCGAGGGCCTGACCCCGGAGCAGCTGCGCGAGCGGTCGGTGCCGCCGTCCGCGCTGTCGCTGGCCGGCCTCGTCCGCCACATGGCCGAGGTCGAGCGGGCCTGGTTCCAGGGCGTCCTGCAGGGCGGGGAGTTCGAGGAGGGCCTGTTCTGGACGAAGGAGGACCGGGACGGCGACTTCAACGGCGTGGACACCGCCGACGCCGAGGCCGACTTCGCCACCTGGCAGGCCCAGATCGAACTCGCCCGCAAGGCCGCCGAGGGCCTGCCGCTGGAGACGGTCGGCAAGCGGCTGCGCCACGGGCACGAGGTGACGCTGCGCTGGATCCTCGTACACATGATCGAGGAGTACGCACGGCACAACGGACACGCGGATCTTCTGCGGGAACGGATCGACGGATCCACCGGCGAGTGAGGTCGTTACGCAAGCGTTGACGGATCGTCAATCCACTGTCGCAGCTCACCTATATGGTCCACCCGTGGAACCGTCCGGCGACCTGCGGCGTCGCTCCGACTGCCGGGACCGTCCCGGCCTTCGGGCGCGCCACGCCGTGTACGGCGGCCGCGAGCGGGCACCGAACCGGTGATCAGTGCGATACTCGGACAGTTCCACCTTGCGGATGACGTGTGGGAACGACATGGACACCTCGGGTGGACGGGGCTGGGGACGGGAGAGGGAGGCGCGGCATGGGAGCACTTCGCGACGAGTACCACCACAACGGGTGGCTGATGCCTTCCGGCAGCTACCAGGCGGCGGCCTACGAGGATCACTGGGACGCCGAGGACACCCTGCCCGCCGTCCCGGCGCCGGCCGCCCGGATCGTCTCGCTCAAGCCCACCGGCTTCGAGGCCGCCCGCACCGTCGGTGAGCACCTGCGCACCGGCACCCCCGTGGTGATGGACCTGACGGAGATGACGGACGCCGAGGCCAAGCGCATGGTCGACTTCGCCTCCGGACTGATCTTCGGCACCCGCGGCGGGATCGAGCGGATCGCCCGCCGGGTCTTCCTGCTGACCCCCTCCGACGTGGAGGTCACCGTGATCGACCGCCCGCTGGACGACACCGGCTTCTACAACCAGAGCTGACCCACCTCTTCCCCGGCCGGGGACGGCATCCGCCGTCCCCGGCTTTCTGTTGCCCGCGAACGCCGAGGACGGCGCTCATTCGAGACCCCTGAGAAATGAATGAGACATGGATGTCTCATCTGCTCTACACTCGATGCATGGCTACCGACCGCGACTCCGTCCTCGAGGCAGCCGTGGGCGTGCTCTCGCGGCGCCCCACGGCCCACCTCGACGAGATCGCGCGCGCCGCCGGGATCAGCCGGGCCACCCTGCACCGGATCTTCCCGGGCCGCGAGGCACTGATCCACGAGATCGGCATGCTCAGCCTGCGCAAGGTCGCGGAGGCCTGCGACAGCGCCCGGCTCGAGGAGGGCGACGCCCAGCAGGCGCTGCGCCGCTTGGTCGAGGCGGTCGTCCCCGACGCGGCGCTCTGCGCCTTCCTCGCCGGCGAGAACCAGCTCTACGACGATCCCGAGATCAACCGGCTCTGGGAGGTCCAGGACGCCCGGGTCCGCGCGCTGTTCCTCCGGGGGCAGCAGCAGGGCGTGTTCCGGATCGAGCTCTCGGCCGCCTGGCTCAGCGAAGCCTTCTTCGACCTCGTCGCCGGCGTCGGCTGGGCCGTCCAGGACGGACGGCTCGCCCCCCGCGACGGCACCCACTCGCTCACCGAGCTCTTCCTCGGCGGAGCCCTCAGGAGAACCGAACCCCTATGAACGGCACCCTCGTCCAGGCCCGCGCGCAGCACCGCTGGGCCGGCCTGGGCGTACTCGTCCTGGCCGTCACCCTGGTCGCCGTCGACGCGACCGTCCTCTCCCTCGCCATCCCGTCGATCAGCGAGACGCTGCGGCCCAGCGGCACCCAGCTGCTCTGGATCGGCGACGCCTACTCCTTTGTCCTCGCCGGACTGCTCGTCAGCATGGGCGCCCTCAGCGACCGGATCGGCCGCCGCCGGCTGCTCCTGCTCGGCTCCACCGCGTTCGGCGCCGCCTCGCTGCTGGCCGCGTACGCGCCGAGCGCCGGCTGGCTGATCCTCGCCCGGGCCCTGCTCGGCGTGGCCGGCGCGACCATCATGCCGTCCACCCTGTCGCTGATCCGCGCGCTCTTCCCGGACGCCCGCGAGCGGGCCACCGCGATCGGCATCTGGGGTGCCGGCGCCACCGCAGGCGCCGCACTCGGCCCGCTGGTCGGCGGCATGCTGCTGGAGCACTTCTGGTGGGGCTCGGTCTTCCTGCTCAACCTGCCGGTGCTCGCCCTGCTGCTGGGGCTCGGCCGCTGGCTGCTGCCCGAGTCCCGCGACCCGCGCCCGGGCCGCTGGGACGTCACCAGCGTGGTGCTCTCGATGGCCGGCGTGATCGGCGTGGTCTACGCCGTCAAGGAGGCCGCCGCGCACGGGCCGCTGTCCCACTGGACGGTCCCGGCCGCGTTCGCCGCGGGCGCCGGCGCACTGGTGTGGTTCGTCCGCCGCCAGCTCCGGCTGGAGACCCCGCTGCTGGACGTCCGGCTGTTCGCCGACCGCCGCTTCACCGCGGCCGCGGTCGGCACGCTGACCTCGCTCATCGGGCTGTCCGGCGTGGTGTTCTTCATGTCGCAGTACCTCCAGCTGGTCCGCGGGATGTCCCCGCTGACCGCGGGCATCGCCGAGATGCCGGCCTTCGCCGGCGCCGTCGTCGGCGGCCTGGTCACCGCGCGGCTCGTCCGCCGCACCGGCGCCCGGGCCACCCTGACCGGCGGCCTGCTCGTCATGGGCGCGGGCATCGCCCTGCTCGGCCTGGTCCGCGCCGACAGCGCGTACCTGCTGCTGGGCACCTCGTTCCTCGCGGTCGGCACCGCGGAGGGCGTCGTCTACACGCTCGCCTCCGACCTCGTGCTCGGGGCCGCACCGGCGGAGAAGTCCGGCGCCGCGTCGGCCGTCTCGGAGACGGCGTACGAGCTGGGCACCGCGCTGGGCATCGCCCTGGTCGGCTCGGTGGTCACCGCCGTCTACGCCGGCGGGGTCACCGTCCCGGCGGGCGCCGACCCGGCCCAGGCACAGGAGTCGATCGGTGGCGCGGTGGAGGCCGCCCGGACGCTGCCGGAGGCGGCCGCGGCCAGGCTGGTCACCGATGCACAGCACGCCTTCGTGCACGGCATGAACATCGCCGCCTGGCTGGCGGCGGGCCTGCTGCTGCTGTCCGCCGCCATGGCCTGGCACCTGCTGCGCGGCCGGCCCGACGCCCGCGGGGGGGGAC
The DNA here is from genome assembly GCF_042735675.1 of Kitasatospora sp. NPDC059571. Taxonomy (NCBI): domain Bacteria; kingdom Bacillati; phylum Actinomycetota; class Actinomycetes; order Kitasatosporales; family Streptomycetaceae; genus Kitasatospora; species Kitasatospora sp. NPDC059571. The sequence goes on along the minus strand of NZ_JBHWBW010000502.1, from coordinate 4 downwards.
CGGC
>NZ_JBHWBW010000501.1:2829-5635 GCF_042735675.1 Kitasatospora sp. NPDC059571 | reverse complement strand
CGCTGCTCCTGCTGGCCGCGGTGGTGCTGCTGGCCGGGGCGGTGACCGGCCAGCTGCTGGTGCTGCTGGCCGGCTGGGCGGCCGCCTACCTGTCGCGCGGGCTGTCGGACTTCACCCGCAAGTTCGCGGTGCTGGGCATCCCGCTGATCACGATGAGCGCCTCGACGCTGTGGTTCTGGGGCCGGACGCAGGGCCGCTGGGGCTCCGCGCTGGCCCGGGGCGACGCGATGAACCACGCGCTGTGGGCGGCCGCCCCGGGCGTGCTGCGGATCGCCGCGGTGCTGACCGCGGTGTTTTTGCTGGTCCTGACGCTGCGCCGGCGCCCGCCGCAGTGACGCCCCGGGCGGCGGCGCCGGCCGGGGTCAGCCGCCGAGGAAGCGCTGCAGCTCGGCGATGATCAGGTTGGCGCCGGTGTAGCCGACGCCCTGGAACCACAGCTGGTCGTCGACCGGGAAGGCCCGGTGGGCCTTCACCGCGCCGAGCGCCAGCCATGCCGGGCTCTGCAGCACCGCCGTGGTCCCGGCCCGGCCGGGGTCGCCGTAGGTGGCGTACAGGATCAGGTCGGCGTCGGCCCGGGCCAGCTGGTCCACCGGGAGGTCGAGCTCGTCCTGGTCGGTGTTCTGGGCGTCCGGGCGGCCGAGCTGGAGGTCGGCGATCACGCTGCCCAGGAAGCTCTGCCGGCCGTACGTCCGGATGCCGGGGGGCGGGCCCTCGACGAAGCGCAGCACGCTGATCCGCCGCCCGCCGGAGCCGGCGTCCCGGATCACCTGCGCCGAGCGGCCGGCGTGCCGGCCGTACTCGCGGACCACGGCGGCCGCCTGCTCCTGCCGGCCGAGAGTCTGTGCGTGCAGCTGGAAGTTGTCCTTCCAGGGCGGCCCGGCGGTGTGGGTGAGCACGGTCGGGGCGATCCGCTGCAGGGCGTCGTACCGGGCGCCGTCCCGGGCCTGGCTGCCCAGCATCACCTGCGGCTCGGTGGCCCGGACCAGCGCAGGGTCGGGGCTGCCGGTCTCGCCGACGTACGCGATCTGCGCGAGCCGGGAGTCCGGCCAGTAGCCCGGGAAGGTGCGGTCGAGCGCAGGCCGGGTCGCGCCGACCGGGGTGATGCCGAGCGTCATCGCGGAGTCCAGCTCGGGGGTGCCGAGGGCGACCACCCGGACGGGGCCGCCGGGCACGGTGACCGGGCCGGTGGCGGCGGTGACGGTGGTGCTGGGGGTGGGCTGCGGGCTCGGCGTCGGCTGCGGACTCGGGTCGCCGGACTGGTCGGCCCCGGGCGCGGCGGCGTGCAGCCCCGCGCCGGTGCAGGCCGACAGGATCGCGGTGCCGGCCGTCGCGCCGAGTGCGGCGAGGACGCTCCGCCGGGTCGGCTGGTACGGCATCGGGACCTCCCCGGACGTCGGGCTCTGCGTCCGATTATGGGGGAGCGGGGCGGCCTTCCCCGGGAGCCGTCACCGGCCGTCGGGCCGCCGGGTCAGGACGGGTCCTTGAGGTGGTCGCCGAGCCAGCCGAGGGAGGCGGGCAGCATCCGGGACCAGGTGTTGAAGTTGTGGCCGCCCGCGGCGAGGGTGATCGAGGCGACCTTGGTCGGGCTGCCCTTGGCGGCCGCCACGAACGCCTCGGTCTGCCGGTAGTAGTCGCCGTCGCCCTCGCGGCTGCCGCCGACCAGCAGGGAGACCGCGGGCTGGGGCAGGTGGGCGAGCCGCCACCCCAGGTCGGCGCGGTCGCGGCGGGCGCCGTCGCCGCCGAACAGGTCGCCGGTGGTGGCGTCCTCGGCGGCCTTGTAGTACCCGGAGAGCGAGACCGCGGCGGAGAAGACGTCCGGGTGCCGCATGGCCAGCTTCAGCGCGCAGTAGCCGCCGGTCGAGTTGCCGATCATGCCCCAGCTGCCGGGGCCGTCGGCCACCCGGTAGGCGGACCGGATCGCGGCCGGCACGTCGGTGGTGAAGTAGGTGTCGGCCTGCGGGCCGCCGGGGACGTCCTCGCACTCGGTGTCGCGCGGCATCGCCGGGGAGGGCCGCATCAGCACCAGCACGGTCGGGCGCATCTTGCCCTCGCGGATCAGCTGGAGCTCGGTGCCGGGGTAGTTCAGCTTGGTGATCAGGTTCTTGGCGTCGCCGGGGAAGCCGGTGATCGCCACCGCGGCCGGGAACCTCTTGCCCTGGTAGGCGGGCTGGAAGTACTGCGGCGGCAGGTAGACGTACCCGTCGGTGGCCAGGCCGGTGGTCGCACCGGGGATCCTGATCCGCTCCAGGTGGCCGACCTGGGCAGGGTCGCGGCCGACCGTGTTGGTGCCGCGCACCGTCTCGGAGGAGATCCGCCGGACGCCGTGCTCGCGCCCGTCCAGCCGGTTCTGGATCGTCACGGGGCCGTTGTCGCCGGTGCCCAGCAGGTCGTCCCAGCTGCTGTAGAACGCGAAGTAGTTGTTGGCGAGCAGGCCGATCGTGCACATCACGACGACCTGGGTGCCGACGATGGTGCCGATCCGGCCGAGCACCGCCGTCCAGGTGGGTCTGGCCAGCCGGGGCCAGAGCCAGACGGTGCCGGCGATCGCGGCGACGGCGAGCAGCGCCGACAGCGCCAGCACCTTGTGACTGGTCAGCCCCATGGGTGTGCTCCCCGTTCCTCGGACCGTTCTCTGCCAAACTCAAGGATGACTGAGAGTTTCCTGGGAGAACTCGCCGTGCAGGCGGAATCCGCCCCCGCCCCGCGGCCGGGGGGGGGGGGCGCGCGTCTGGGGGGGGGTGTCCTATAAAAAAATCCCACCCCACGAGACGTGCGGTGATCAGGGATGGGGGCTTCGGGGGTTTTA
>NZ_JBHWBW010000501.1:0-2819 GCF_042735675.1 Kitasatospora sp. NPDC059571 | reverse complement strand
CGTTCCGCCGCCGTTTCCGTGCACAACTCACGGCTGCCTGAGTGTTTCCTGGGAAAACTCCCCGTGCTGGCGGAACCCGCCCCCGCGGTTCGGCGGGGGCGGGGTCCTGCGAGACTGGGAGGTCCGTGCCGTGAGGAGCCAGCAGTGAGCCATCAGAACGCCGACCGCGGCGACACCCTCGTCCGGGCCGGGGCGGTCGTCTTCGGCGTGGGCGCCGTCGCCACGCTGATCACCTTCGTGCCGCTCTTCTTCCACCTGACCCCGCTGCCCACCGTCGCGTACTGGATCAGCATGCTGATGCCGGTGGGCCTGCTGCTGGCCCTGGCCGGCCTGCTGGCCTCGGCCCGGGCGCAGCGCCGGAGGGCTCAGGCCGCCGAGCGGTAGCCGGCCAGCCAGTCCGGGAACTGCGTCAGGTCGTCGAGCACCACGTCCGCCCCGGCCGCCCGGAGCTCCTCGGTGCCGTACGGGCCGGTGGCCACCGCGACCGCGACCGCACCGGCGGCCCGCGCCCCGACGATGTCCCCGAGGTGGTCGCCGACGTACACGGCCGCGCCGTGCTCGCGCAGCGCGTCGCCCTTGGTCTCCGCCCAGAGGTCGCCGACCAGCACGTCCGGGACCAGTCCGACGTGGTCCAGCTGGAGCCGGGCGTTGCGCTCGAACTTGCCGGTGATCACCGCGACCCGGCCGCCGAGGGCCCGGACGGCGGCCACCGCCTCCCGCGCCCCGGGCAGCACCAGCGTGCCGGACATGGCGTGCCGCACGTACAGCTCCCGGTAGCGGTCGGCGACCGCCGCCACCCGCTCGGCGGGGAACCAGTTCGCGAGCTCGTGCACCAGCGGCGGCCCGAGCCGGCTGACCGCCAGCCCGCTGTCGATCGCGGTGCCGGTCTCGGCGGCCAGCGCGTCGTAGGTGGCCCGGATGCCGGGCCGCGTGTCGAGCAGGGTCATGTCGAGGTCGAAGCCGACGGTGAGTGACATGCCGCCACCCTAGGCCTCGGCGCACCTGCCCGGGGCGCCTGGTGCGGGCCGCGGAGCTGCGGCGGTCACGGACCGCAGTTCCCCGGGGACCGAACGTTTCGACCGCCGCCCGGGCCGGGTATGCAGCCCTCGCACGGGGTTGATCGGGTACCCCGCTTCGCCGATGGGGGTGTCAGCCAGTGGACAGCGCCGCGCCGCGTCCTGGCCTCGTCGGGCCCCGCACGGAATCCTGCCGCACATGAGCGAGCGGCTGAGAGATCATTGATCCGCTGATCGACGCCGATCGCCCGCCGCGGGTGGTCGGCTCGTCGTCCACCCCGCGGGACCGGTCCACGGCCGGCCCGCCCACACCCACATCGAGGACAGTTCGAGATGCCCACCGGCCAGGTCAAGTGGTTCAACGAGACGAAGGGGTTCGGCTTCCTGTCGCGCGACGACGGCGGCGACGTCTTCGTCCACACCAAGGCGCTGCCCGCCGGGGTCACCACGCTGCGGCCGGGCCAGCGGGTCGAGTTCGGCGTCGTCGCGGGCCACCGCGGCGACCAGGCGATGAGCGTGACCCTGCTCGACGCGCTGCCGTCGGTGGCCGCCGCGCAGCGCAAGAGCCCGGACGACATGGCCCCGATCGTGCAGGACCTGATCACCACGCTCGACGCCGTCCTGCCGGGCCTGCAGCGCGGCCGGTACCCGGCCAGGCCGACCGGACAGAAGCTCGCCGTGCTGCTCCGGGCGGTCGCCGACCAGTTCGACGTCTGAGCCGGTCTCAGCCGCGCAGCGCACCCGGGTCGACCGCGGGCACCAGCCCCTCGGCGGCGGCCCGGGTGAGCAGGGTCTCCACCGCCGCGTAGCCCTCCTCGCCGAGGTCGGCCGTGAACGCGTTGACGTAGAGCCCGATGTGCTGGTCCGCGACGGCCGGGTCCATCTCCTGGGCGTGCTCCAGCACGTACGCCCGGGAGGCGGCCGGGTCGGCCCAGGCGGCCTCCACCGAGGCGCGGATCGTCGCGGCGAGCTCCCGCAGCCGGTCGGCGCCGAGCGAGCGGCGGGCCACGATCGCGCCGAGCGGGATCGGCAGCCCGGTCGCGGCCTCCCAGGCCTCGCCCATGTCGGCCAGGCTGTGCAGCCCGTACCGCTGGTAGGTGAACCGGGCCTCGTGGATCACCAGGCCGGCGTCCACCAGGCCGTCCCGCACGGCCGGCATGATCTCGTGGAACGGCAGCACCACGATCTTCCCGAAGCCGCCGGGAACGGCCCCGGCCGCCCAGAGCCGGAACAGCAGGTAGGCGGTCGAGCGCTCGCTCGGCACCGCCACCGTGCCGCCGGTCAGGTCCGCGCCGGGCTCGCGGGTGAGCACCAGCGGCCCGCAGCCGCGTCCGAGCGCACCGCCGCACGGCAGCAGCGCGTACTCGTCGAGCACCCAGGGCAGCTGGCCGTAGCTGATCTTCAGGACGTCCAGTTCGCCGCGCTCGGCGAGGCCGTTGGTGATGTCGATGTCGGCGAACCGCACCTCGGGCGCCGCCGCGCCGGGCAGCAGGCCGTGCGCCCAGGCGTGGAAGACGAAGGTGTCGTTCGGGCAGGGCGAGTACGCGATCCGCAGCGGCTCAGCCACCGTCGGCCTCCTTGATCAGTTCCGGGTACGGCAGCGCGGCGAACGCGCGCTCCAGCGCGCCCAGCGCCTCGCCGATCCGCCAGGCGGCCCGGTCGCGCGGGCCGACCGGGTTGGACACCGTCCGGATCTCCAGGCACGGCACGCCGAACCGGGCGGCGGCCTCGGCGACCCCGAAGCCCTCCATCGCCTCGCCCACGGCGCCCGGGTGGCGGGGCGCCACCCCGGCGGCCCCGGCG
>NZ_JBHWBW010000500.1:2251-5651 GCF_042735675.1 Kitasatospora sp. NPDC059571 | reverse complement strand
GGGGGGGGGGGGGGGGGGGGGCCCCCCCCCCGCCGTGGTGCAACGGGGGGTCAGCCCATGTGCGGGTAGCGGTAGTCCGTCGGCGGGACGAACGTCTCCTTGATCGAGCGGGTCGACGTCCAGCGCATCAGGTTCTGCTTGGCGCCGGCCTTGTCGTTGGTGCCGGAGGCGCGGCCGCCGCCGAAGGGCTGCTGGCCGACGACGGCGCCGGTCGGCTTGTCGTTGATGTAGAAGTTGCCGGCCGCGTGGCGCAGAACGGCCATGGCGTGCTGCACGGCCGCGCGGTCCTGGGCGATGATCGAGCCGGTCAGGCCGTACGAGGAGACCGACTCCATCTGCGCGAGCATCTCGTCGTAGTTCTCGTCCTGGTAGACGTGCACGGCCAGGATCGGGCCGAAGTACTCGTCGCGGAAGAACTCACTCGCCGGGTCCGCGCAGACCAGCACGGTCGGGCGGACGAAGTAGCCCACCGAGTCGTCGTAGCTGCCGCCGGCCAGGACCTCGACCGTCGGGTCGGCCTTGGCGCGGTCGATGGCGGCCTTGTTCTTGGCGAAGGCGCGCTCGTCGATCACGGCGCCCATGAAGTTGGACAGGTCGGAGACGTCGCCCATGGTGAGCCACTCGACCTCGTCGCGGAAGTCGTCCTTGATCTCGTTCCAGAGCGAGGCCGGGACGTAGGCGCGGGAGAGCGCCGAGCACTTCTGGCCCTGGAACTCGAAGGCGCCGCGGGTCATCGCGGTCTTCAGCACGGCCTTGTCGGCGGACGGGTGGGCGACCAGGAAGTCCTTGCCGCCGGTCTCGCCGACGATCCGCGGGTAGGTGCGGTAGCCGGCGATGTTGGTGCCGACCTCGCGCCACAGGTGCTGGAAGGTGGCGGTGGAGCCGGTGAAGTGGATGCCGGCCAGCGCCGGGTGCTTGAGGGCGACCTCGGAGACGGCCAGGCCGTCGCCGGTGACCATGTTGATGACGCCCTTGGGCAGGCCGGCGGCCTCCAGCAGCTGCATCAGGTAGTGCGCGGCGAACTGCTGGGTGGGGGACGGCTTCCAGATGACCACGTTGCCCATCAGCGCGGGCGCGGTCGGCAGGTTGCCGGCGATCGCGGTGAAGTTGAACGGGGTGATCGCGTAGACGAAGCCCTCCAGCGGGCGGTGGTCGCTGCGGTTCCACACGCCGTCCGAGGAGATCGGCTGCTCGGAGATGATCTGCCGGGCGAAGTGCACGTTGAAGCGCAGGAAGTCGACCAGCTCGCAGGGGGTGTCGATCTCCGCCTGCTGGGCGGTCTTCGACTGGCCGAGCATGGTGGCGGCGGCCAGGGTCTCGCGCCAGGGGCCGGCCAGCAGGTCGGCGGCGCGGAGGAAGATCGCGGCGCGGGAGTCGAACGAGAGCGCCTGCCAGGCCGGCGCGGCGGCCAGGGCAGCATCGATGGCGTCCTGCGCATCGGCCTGGGTGGCGTTGCGCAGGGTGCCGAGCCTCGCCGCGTGGTTGTGCGGCTGGACGACGTGGATCTCGGAGCCGGCGCCCATGCGGCGCTCCCCGTCGATCGTCATGGTCAGCTGGATCGGCTCCTGGCCCCCCAGCTCCTTCAGCTTCGCCTCCAGGCGGGCCCGTTCGGGGCTGCCCGGGGCGTAGCTGTGGACCGGCTCGTTCACCGGCGCGGGGACCTGGGTCACAGCATCCATGGCGCGCGCTCTCCTTCTCGTCATGGTCGAGCCGGCGAGGGTCGCACGCCGGCCATGGGGGAACGCTATGCCGCCGGAACCCGCCACCTGATTGGCCTGGCGGCCAATGTCCTCCGTTCGGCGTTGTCCGATCGGATGAACGGCGGGTCCGGCGGTCCCTGCGGCCGGGCGGCGGTCAGCCGATGACCGGCTCGTCCCAGTCGATCCGGTGGCCGTGCACCGGCCCGAACATCCGCTCCGGGCGCAGGAAGGTGCGCAGCGCGATCGGGGCGAGCAGCCGCATCGCCGTCCGGGCGACGGGACCGGCGGCCTTCTCGTTGTTGGTCCGCGCCGCCTGGGCGACGATCCTCTCCACCCGGGCGCGCCGCAACCGCTCGTAGGCGGCGAACGCGGCCGCCGGGTCGGGCAGGTCGCGCAGGCAGCGGGCGAGCTGGACGGCGCTCTCGGCGGCCAGGGAGGCGCCCTGGCCGGAGCTCGGCGACGGGGCGTGCGCGGCGTCGCCGACCAGCACCAGGCGGTCGCGGTGCCAGCGCGGCACCGGGGGCAGGATGTGCATCGAGCCGACGCTCACCAGGGTGTCCGGACGGGCCGCGGCGAGGACGGGTGCGGCGGGCGCGTCGTCGGCGTGCTGCTCGCGCAGCCGGGCCAGCCAGTCGTCCGCGGACACCTGCCGGGCCTGCGCCGGGGTCATGGCCTCCTTGTGCGGCAGGTTGCTGAACCAGGCGGTGCCGCCGTCCGGCAGCGCCCACCAGCCGAAGAAGGCGCGCCGGCCGTTGGCGAAGTGCATCTCGTCCGGGGCCGCGCCGGCGGGCACGTGGTCGCTGAATCCGCCGAACCCGATCAGCCCGGTGCCGGCGGGGCCGGGGGCGGCCGGGTCGATCAGGGTGCGGACGGCGGAGCGCACGCCGTCCGCGCCGATCAGCACGTCGGCGTCGGCGCCCGTCCCGTCGGCGAACCGGGCGGTGACGCCGTCCGGCCGCTCGTCCGCGCCGACCAGCCGCCTGCCGTACACCACCGGCACGCCCTGCTCCTGCAGCCTGCGCCGGAGGACGGTGTACAGGTCGGAGCGCCACAGCACCAGGCCGGGCGGCAGGCCGGGGACCCCGCCGAAGGCGGCGAGCGGGCGGCCGCGCGGGTCGTCGATCAGCATCCGGCCGACCGGCTGGCCGATCGCCCGCACCTCCTCGTCGAGGCCGACCGCGCGCAGCGCGTCCAGCCCGTTGGGGGCGAGCATGAACACCCCGCCGACGCCGTCGGCCGGGCTCGCGTAGGCCTCGTGGACGGTCGCGTCGATGCCGGCCCGGTGCAGGGCCAGGGCGGTCACCGGACCGGCGATCCCGCCGCCGGCGACGAGGGCTGTGCGTACGCGCGTCATCTCAGACTCCTCACGTCCGATTGTCGAAGAACTCCTGCCAGGCCCGGACGGCCTCCGGCTGCCTGAGCGAGTCGACGAGGCCGGTGACGAAGGCCAGTTCGGCCTCCAGCACGCCGCGCCGGTACTCCTCCTCGATCAGGAAGATCCACGGGACGCCCTGCTCGCCGGCCGTCCGCACGGTGTCGCGGATCTCCCCGACCTGCGCGGTCAGCGCCGCGTGGCGCCGCTCCAGCAGGTCGGGGGGGGGCCGCCGGGGGCGGCGCCGCGGCGCGGGCCGCCGCCCCCCCCCCCCCCCGGGGCGGGGGGGGGCGGGGGGGGGCACAGTGGCGCGCCCACACCTGGGGCG
>NZ_JBHWBW010000500.1:0-2241 GCF_042735675.1 Kitasatospora sp. NPDC059571 | reverse complement strand
ACCACCTCTCTGTTCTTTTCCCCGGGCCCCCCGCGGCGGCGGGGGCGCCGTGGGTTGGGGGGTCTCCCCCCGCCGGGGGGGCCCCGGGGGGGGGGGCCCGCCCCCCGCGGGGCCCCCGCCTCCAGCGGCGGGAGCACGGCGAGCAGGGACAGCGCGACCCCGAACAGCGGGTACTCGTGCTGCGGTTCGGCGACCAGTTCGCGCATCCAGTCGTGGAGCTCGGACCGGCCGTCGTCGGTGAGCGCGTAGACGGTGCGCTCGGGCCGCTGGGTGTCCCGCACGGTCTCCTGCGCGGCGACGAACCCGGCCTTCCGCAGCTGCTCCACGACCATGTAGAGCGAGCTGCGGGTGTACCGGATGTCGCGGTCCTTGCCGTGCTCCTTGAGCCGCCGCCCCATCTCGTACGGGTGCATCGGCTCGGCCACGAGTTCGGCCAGGACCGCCAGAGCGAGGGGGTTGGCCACCTTGCGCCGCTTCGCCACCGGGATTCCTTCTCTCTTAGTCAGGATCGACTATCCGACTCCGAATAGTCGATGTCAACCATATGCCGGGACCGGGCCGGAAGTCTGTCCGACCGGATAAAATCCTCCCTACCGCATGGTCCGAGCGGACGAAGGAGACCCTCCGATGACGGCCCCCGGGCTCCCGCTGCGACAGCTGCTGATGTCCCTGGGCGAACCGCTCGTCGTGCTGCAGACCGCGCCGGCCGGCCTCGACGTCCCCGTCCGGGACGTGGCGATCCTCGATCCGGAGGACCCGCCCGCCGCCGGCGCCGGCGAACTGGTGCTGGCGATCGGCGCCCGCGGCCGGGCGGCCCTGCCCGCGCTGCGCGCGGCCGGGCGGGCGGGCGCGGCGGCGGTCGCGGTCAAGCTGGACAGTCCCGGGCAGGCCGACGCACTGCGCGAGGCCGCGGCCGAGGCCGGGGTGGCGCTGCTGTCCGTCCGGCGGGAGACCCGCTGGGAACACCTGGACGCGCTCGCCCGCGCGCTGATCTCCGGGCCGGACACCCCCGAGGGGCCCGAGCAGGGCGTCGGCGACCTGTTCTCGCTGGCGCAGACGGTCGCCGCGCTCACCCACGGCATCGTCTCGATCGAGGACACCTCCAGCCGGGTGCTCGCCTACTCGCGCTCCTCGGACTCCGACGAGGTCGACGACCTGCGGCGGCTGTCCATCCTCGGCTGGCAGGGCCCCGAGCCGTACCTGTCCAAGCTCCGCGAGTGGGGCGTCTTCCAGCACCTGCGCAGCTCGGACGGGGTGATCGAGATCGCCGAGCACCCGGAGATCGGGATCCGCCGCCGGCTGGCGATCGGGATCCGGGCCGGCGCCCAGCTGCTCGGCACCATCTGGGTGCAGGAGGGCGCGCAGCCGCTGGCCGACCGGTCCGAGCAGGCCCTGGTCGGCGCCGCCCGGGTGGCCGCCGGGCAGCTGGTGCGGCGGCGGCGCGAGCTGTCGGCGGACGTCCGGCTCACCCAGACCCTGCTCACCGGCCTGCTGGAGGGCTCCACCGGCCCGCAGTCGCTCGCCACCCACCTCGGGCTCGCCCCGCGCCGGCCCGCCCTGGTGCTGGCGTACGCGGCCGACGCCCCCTCGGAGGGCTCCGACCTGGAGCTGACCCGGGCCGAGGTGACCGGCCTGATCTCGGTGCACACCGCGGCCCGGCACCGCGGCGCGCTGCTCGCGCCGATCGAGTCGCGGGTGTACGTGCTGCTGCCCGAACTCCCGCCGGAGCTGCCGGTGGCGACGCTGCGCGGCTGGGCGCAGGAGGTGGTCGCGGCGGCCCGCGAGCACCTCGGGGTGCGGCTGCGGGCGGCCATCGGGCCGGTGGTCGACTCGCTGGCGCGGGTGCCCGAGTCCCGGGCGCAGGCGGACCGGATCCTGGACGCCATGGGCCGCGGCGGGGTCGCGCCGGAGGTCGCGGCACTGCGCGACGTCCAGGCGGAGGTCCTGGTCAGCGAGGTGCTCGCGCTGCTCCAGGAGCACGGCGAGCTGCGCGACCCGCGGCTGACCGAGCTGGCCGAGTACGACCGGCGGCACGGCACCCGGCTGGCCGAGTCGGTGCTGGCCTGGCTGGACGCGCTCGGCGAGGTCCGGGTGGCCGCCGACGCCCTGCACATCCACCCCAACACCCTGCGCTACCGGGTGCGCCGGGCTGAGCAGCTGACCGGGATGGACCTGGCCCAGCCTCAGCAGCGGCTGCTGGCGATGCTCCAACTGCGGCTGCCCGCCGACGACGCCTGATAC
>NZ_JBHWBW010000499.1:4327-5654 GCF_042735675.1 Kitasatospora sp. NPDC059571 | reverse complement strand
GGGGTCGGGTGCTGCACCCGCCCCCGGCCCCGTCTCGGCGTGTCTCGGGCCCGCCCCCGCACCCCCCGACGGGTTCTCCGCCCGCCCCAGAGTTCTCCCAACCCCCATTGACCCGAGAGGGCCACAGCACGTGACCAGCAACGAGAGCGGCGCCACCTACGCCGCCGCAGGTGTCGACATCGAGGCCGGCGACCGCGCCGTCGAGCTCATGAAGCAGTGGGTGAAGAAGGCCTCCCGCCCCGAGGTCGTCGGCGGCCTCGGCGGCTTCGCCGGGCTCTTCGACGCCTCCGCCTTCAAGCGCTACGAGCGCCCGCTGCTGGCCACCGCCACCGACGGGGTGGGCACCAAGGTGGCGCTCGCCGCCGCCATGGACAAGCACGACACGATCGGTCACGACCTGGTCGGCATGGTCGTCGACGACCTGGTGGTCTGCGGCGCCGAGCCGCTGTTCATGACCGACTACATCTGCGTCGGCAAGGTCGTCCCGGAGCGCGTCGCCCAGATCGTCAAGGGCATCGCCGAGGGCTGTGCCCTGGCCGGCTGCGCCCTGATCGGCGGCGAGACCGCCGAGCACCCGGGCCTGCTCGGCCCGGACGAGTACGACGTCGCCGGCGCCGGCACCGGTGTGGTCGAGGCCGACGCGCTGCTCGGCGCCGAGCGGGTGCGCGCGGGCGACGTGGTGATCGCGATGGCCGCGTCCGGCCTGCACTCCAACGGCTACTCGCTGGTGCGCCACGTGCTGCTGAACGAGGCCGGCTGGAAGCTCGACCGCCGGGTCGAGGAGTTCGGCCGCACCCTCGGCGAGGAGCTCCTGGAGCCCACCCGCATCTACTCGCTGGACTGCCTGGCGCTGGCCCGCGCCACCGAGATCCACGCCTTCTCGCACGTCACCGGCGGCGGCCTGGCGGCCAACCTCGCACGGGTGATCCCGGAGGGCCTGCACGCCCGCCTGGACCGCGGCACCTGGACCCCGCTCCCGGTCTTCCAGACCGTCGCGCAGGTCGGCCGGATGCAGACGCTGGAGATCGAGAAGACCCTCAACATGGGCATCGGCATGGTCGCCGTCGTCCCGCCGTCCTCGGTCGACGTGGTGCTCTCCGTGCTGGAGGACCGCGGCGTGGAGTCCTGGCTGCTGGGCGACATCGTCGACCGCACCGACGAGCACGACGGCGGCGCGGCGCTCTACAACGCCTACGAGGGCTTCGACCTCGGCTGACCGCCGGACGGGGCGGGGCGCCGCACCCGGGGGCCCGCCCGGTCCGGTACCCGCCGACCCCGCCCCCCCCAGCCGAAAACACCCCCCCCCCGCGTGGAGCCGGCCGCCGCG
>NZ_JBHWBW010000499.1:0-4317 GCF_042735675.1 Kitasatospora sp. NPDC059571 | reverse complement strand
TTTTATATCAGCCCGCCACGCGGGGGGGGCGGCGACACACACGGCTAAGGCGGGTTTCGCCGTGGGCGCCCGGCCGGCGGGGCGGGGCCGCCGCACCGGGCGGCCCGGCCGGTCCGTACCGAGCGAACCGGGCCCGGACATGCCGAAGACCGGCCCGGCGCTCGTGGAGCGTCAGGCCGGCCTCTGGCGGCTGTCAGGCGCGGCGGCGGTGCTGCCCGTTGTCGGCAGCGTCCTCGTCGTCGTCCTCGTCGGCGTACAGATCCGCGTACGCCGCGTAGGGGTCGTCCTCGTCCTCGTCCTCGATCGGCTCAGGCTCGATCGCGGTGGACGGAGATACGCCCAGCTCATGAGACAGACGGTTCGCGTCGAACCCGCCGCTGTTGTACTTCAGCTCGCGGGCGACCTTCGTCTGCTTGGCCTTGGCCCGGCCGCGCCCCATGGGTCGACCCCCTCAACGATGGGGCTCACGGCCCCGAGTCTGACACGTGTTCATGATCGGGAGCGGCCTGCCCGGAGTGGGAGAGCCGTCCCTTGGAGCATCAACGGTACCTGTTTCCGCCGCCGGACGGTACGTCGCGGGTGTGACGTGGCGCGCACTGCGTACCCCCGAAACCGGGTCTTTCCTGGTCACGGGAGGTTTATCGGGCTTCTGCAGGCTGCCCGGAGCGTTACCGGGCCCGTCGTTCCGGTTTCGATTATCCCTCGCGAGGGGGCTTCGCATCGCCCGATCGGGCTACGAAGTGAGAATCCGGTTCCACATTGTGATGCGGAGGGGGGCGGAGTTCCCCGCCCCCCGCCGCACCGGCGCCCGGAGCGGCGCCGGATGTCAGGACCGGCGGGTGCCCGGGAGCAGGATCGAACGCAGTGCGCTGACCTCCCGCATCCGCTTCTCGGCGAGGCGGTCGGCGGCGACCGCGGGCGGCACGCCGTCGGCGGTGGCCCGGGTGAAGATCTCCAGGGTGGTGTCGAAGATCTTCGTGGCCTTGTTCTTGGCCCGCTCGAAGTTGAACCCGTCGATCTCGTCGGCGACCTGGATCACGCCGCCGGAGTTCACCAGGTAGTCCGGCGCGTAGAGGATGCCGCGGTCGGCCAGGTCCTTCTCGACGCCGGCGTGCGCCAGCTGGTTGTTGGCCGCGCCGCAGACCACCGAGGTGCCGGCCGCGCCGAGCGCGCCGACGGTGTGGTCGTCCAGCGCGCCGCCCAGGGCGCAGGGGGCGTAGACGTCCAGGCCGGCCTGGAGCAGCGCCGGGGTGTCGGCGACGACCTCGACCTCGGGGTGGGCGGCCCGGACGCGGTTCACCGCGGCCTCGGAGACGTCCGTGATGACCACGGTGGCACCGTCGGCGACCAGGTGGCCGACCAGGTAGTGACCGACCTTGCCGACGCCCGCGACGCCCACGCGGCGGCCGCGCAGGGTGGGCTGGCCCCAGCGGGCCTGGGCCGAGGCGCGCATGCCCTGGAAGACGCCGAAGGCGGTGAGGATGGACGAGTCGCCGGCGCCGCCGTTCTCGGGCGAGCGGCCGGTCACGAACTGCGTCTCGCGCGCGACCACGTCCATGTCCTGGACGAACGTGCCCACGTCGCAGGCGGTCACGTAGCGGCCGCGCAGCGACTCCACGAAGCGGCCGTAGGCACGGAGCATCGCCTCGTTCTTGTCCTTGGTGGGGTCGCCGATGATGACGGCCTTGCCGCCGCCGAGGTCGAGGCCGGCGAGGGCGTTCTTGTAGCTCATGCCGCGGGACAGCCGCAGCGCGTCCTCCAGCGCCTCCTCCTCGGTGGCGTACTGGTGGAACCGGGTGCCGCCGAGGGCCGGGCCGAGCGCGGTGGAGTGGATCGCGATGATCGCCTTGAGACCGGTGGAGCGGTCGTGGCACAGCACGACCTGCTCGTGGCCGCCGAGGTCGCCGTCCGGGCCGGTCGCGAAGATCCTGCTGAGCACGCCTGGTGCGGAGTGCGTTGCGGACGCGGTGTGTACGTCGGTCACTGTGGTGACTCCAGTATTTGTGGGCCCGCGGCTGTGGTGCGGGCGTCTGATCGAAGCCTAGCCCCGGGTCCGTCCGCGGATCTGCCCCCTGACGGTCCCATGGACATAACGACGCAGAGCCCCCCGACGGCACCCTCCCGGCGGCCGCCGTCGCGTGCGACGATGCCGGAGTGACCGCCGTCCGCACCTCGGTGCTCCCGCCGTACGCCGCCCAGCTGCGGGTGTACGAGCCGCTGGCCGCCTACCCCGAGCCGGAGCGGGCCCGCTGGCAGGCGTATGCGGCGGAGCACGGCCCGGACGCCGACGGGACGGGCGAACCGGTCGCCGCCGCCGCCCTGGCCGAGCAGCGCCGGGCGCTGGCCGCGTTGGCCGGCCGGACCCCGGGGGCGCTGCCCGAGCGGGAGAGCGAGCGGGCCCTGGTGCGGGTGGTGGACCGGGTGACCTACATCTGCCCGTGGACGGAGCGGCTGCGCAGCTGGCAGGCGCTGGAGGAGCTGCGGACGGCACTCCCCTCCTTCCTGCTGGACACGGTGCTGCCGCCGGCCGTCCGGGCCGCGGCGGAGAGCGACCACGGCCGCTGGCGGACGGCGCACCCGGACGCCCGGCCGTGGATCCTGACCTCCCGTTGGGAGGTCCCGGTCCGCTGGTGCCTGCCCTTCGGGGAGGACGACCGCAGGTTCGTGCCGGCCGGCGCCGGCGGCGCCGACGGGCGCCCGGAGCCGGCCGCGCTCTTCTACCTGACATCCATGGCGCAGGCCCGGCGGCGGGTGGCCCGCGGCTACCGCGCGCTGCGGGCCGCGGTGCCCGGGTCGGCCCGGGGTGCGGGCAGCGACCTGGTGGCGGGGGTGGAGCAGGTCGGCCGCTGGCTGGAGGAGTTCCACCCGCGGTCGCTGGTGGAGCTGGACTACGGCGGCCTGGTGCACCTGCTGGGGCCGCAGCGGCTGGCGGCGGAGCGCTCGGTGGCCGTGGTCGAGGCCGGGATCGGTGCGCTGCGGGCCGGCGACACCGCGGCCGCGGTACGGGCGTACGAGTCGGTGACGGCCCGTTGGCGCCGGGTGCTGGCCCTGCGGCAGGCCAGCTGACCGGGGGTCATCCGGGAGGGGTGGGGCTGTCGGTGATCGGGGTAAAGATGGGTAGGGACGTTCGGTCCTGAACCGGCGACCATGGTCCCGGTTCGGGTCAATACCCGCCGAACGTGACACTACTCACCGTTGACGCGAACTTACCCCTATATGCAAAAATGGGACAACCAGCCCAAGTTCAACCTGGTGTGTCCTCATCCGGGTGCATCTGTCGGTGGTGCGTGCTTTGCGGGGAAAGGGAGGGTCTGGTCATCTCGTAACCGAATGTCACTCTTGTGTGACTGTCCGTTATGGGACGGTCCATGGCCATCCGTCGCCCTTGAACCCCAGAGGGGCCAATTCAGGCGGTTTGGCCGATGGGACTGGACGGATGGTGTAGTTGTAGACACCAGGACAAGCCGTTCGTCCTATAACCGACTCGGCTCGCGTGTGCCATTTCGGGCATCGCGGGTCAAGGTGCAGAATTTGAAGGATAGAACCGCCCTGGTTCGGTTCTCCCGAGGAGGCCGCTCATGACCGCTCGTACCCCTGACGCCGAACCTCTGCTGACGCCGGCAGAGGTCGCCACCATGTTCCGCGTGGACCCCAAGACGGTCACCCGTTGGGCCAAGGCGGGCAAGCTCACGTCCATCCGCACGCTCGGCGGGCACCGCCGCTACCGCGAGGCGGAGGTGCGGGCTCTGCTGGCCGGTATTCCGGCTCAGCGCACCGAGGCCTGAGCGCCTCAGCAGCTTTCCTGAGGGCCGCCTCCCCTGACTCCGCCGGGTCGGGGGGAGCGGCCCTTCGGCATGTCGTAATCGGGATTCCCGGTGGGGCTGCGGGGGTGGGGGGAAATTCGTGGGAATGCATGTGCAATTTTACATATTAAATTCCGGGGCTCCGGAAGGGGGCGTCGAGTGTCCGATCTCAGGGCGGGATAAGTGACTACCGTCACACGCTCGTTATCTTGAGGTCTAGACCTAGCTCGGTGTAGTGGTCTGACCACGCGTCACGGCCGGCGTGGCCGGAGACGGAGAGAGGCCCGGAACCTGACGGCTCCGGGCCTCTCCTGTACTGCGATCCCGACGGGACTTGAACCCGCGACCTCCACCTTGACAGGGTGGCGAGCTAACCAACTGCTCCACGGGACCAGAGATTTCTGATCCGTTCGCTTTGCTCTCGCTCGCGAACAAGACAGATCGTACTGCATCCCGGGCCTCCAGGTCGAACCGGCTCCCGGGGCCCGGTGCCGGGAGCCGCAGCTCCCGGCAC
>NZ_JBHWBW010000498.1:3396-5667 GCF_042735675.1 Kitasatospora sp. NPDC059571 | reverse complement strand
GGCGGGACCCTGGGACGTGTCTTCACGGGCGTACGGGTGCCCCCACGCGCCCCTGAATCGACCACCCGAGTGCCCTGTGAAGGCAGCCCCTAGTCCTCGCCGAGGCTGGTCAGGGCGCCGAGCACCATGGTGGTGAAGCGGTCCAGCCAGCGCGGGGTGATCTCCTCGCCGGCGACCAGCAGCCGGTGCTCGACGGCGCCCGCGATCAGGTCGAAGACCAGGTCGATCTCCTCGCAGGCGGCGTGCTCGTCGCGGTCCGAGCCCAGCTCGCCGCGGGCCTGCGCGTTGCCGCGCCCGGTGCGCACCAGGTGCTTCTGCGGGTCGACGATCCGCTCGCGGATCCGGGCGCGCAGCTGCGGGTCGCGGCTGCCCTCGGCGAACAGCGCCATCAGCGCCGCCTGCGACTCCGGCCGGGCCAGCAGGTCGGCGAACCGGCTCACGGTGGCCGCGATGTCCGCCCGCAGGCTGCCCAGGTCGGCCATCTCCAGCTCGTCGAAGAGGCTGGCGACGGCGTCCACCACGAGCTCGTTCTTGGACGGCCAGCGGCGGTACAGGGTGGTCTTGGCGACCCCGGCGCGCGCGGCGACGTCGCCCATGGTCAGGCCGCCCCAGCCGAGTTCGGCCAGCGCCTCGCGGGTGGCGTCGAGGATTGCCAGGTCGGCGGCGGCGCTGCGGGGGCGCCCCTTCCCGCGGGGCGGCGCGGCGCACTCCGGTGCGGCAGGCTGCGGGGTGGTGGGGGCCACCGAGCCTCCTTGCATAATTTACCGAGAAGTAACTTTGACCCGGTAACCGTAGCGATCGCAGCCCCCGGTCACCAGCGGCCCGGGGTCGGAAAGTGGGGCAGCTCACGTTGCGGACCGGCGCGGGGGGCTTGCGGGACGGGGCCCGGGTGCAGATACGCTACGACTCGTAGCGAAAGAGCGGCAACCGGCGTGCCGGCCCCATGGGATCGGGCAGGCGCGCGGCGCGGGTGGGGATCCGCGCGGCAGCGGCTACGAGGAGCAGCGGCTCCCGCCGGGGGCGGGTCGCACGCGGACGCACGGATCCGCCGGCATTCCGGGCGGATGGTGCCCCGCCATCGGCGCGGACGGGGGAGGATGGTGCCATGCAGTCACGGAATTCGCGTCTCAACAGTGCCGCCCTCCGCGGAGCGGTCGACCTCGCCGCGGTGAAGGCGGCCGGGGAGGCCGCCCAGAAGGCCGAACAGTCCAGGGCCGAGCGGGCCCGCCAGGCGGCGGCCGGCGGCGAGCCGGCCCCCGCCCCCTACGACCTCGTCATCGACGTCACCGAGGAGACCTTCGAGGCCGAGGTCGTGCAGCGCTCGACCGAGGTCCCGGTGGTGGTGGACTTCTGGGCCGAGTGGTGCGGCCCGTGCAAGCAGCTCAGCCCGATCCTGGAGCGCCTGGCCGAGGAGTACGCCGGCCGCATCGTGCTCGCCAAGATCGACGTGGACGCCAACCAGCTGATCGCCCAGCAGTTCGGCATCCAGGGCATCCCCGCCGTGATGGCGGTGGTGGCCGGCCAGCTCGTCCCGCTCTTCCAGGGCGCCGAGAACGAGGCCAACGTCCGCAAGATCCTCGACCAGCTGATCGCGGTCGCGGAGCAGCGCTTCGGCATCGTCGGCGCGGTGGCGGGCGAGCCCGGCGAGGCCCGCGAGGCCCTGCGGGTGCCGACCGACCCGGCGCTGGAGGCGGCGCACGACGCGCTCGACCGCGGCGACCTCGGCGGCGCGGTCCAGGCCTACCAGAACGTGCTGGCCGACCAGCCGGGCAATGCCGAGGCCAAGCTCGGCCTGGCCCAGGCGCAGCTGCTGCGCCGGGTGGAGGGCCTCGACCCGCAGCAGGTCCGCTCGGCGGCCGCCGCCGACCCGAAGGACGTCGCGGCCCAGCTCCGCGCGGCCGACCTCGACCTGGTCGGCGGGCACGTGGAGGACGCCTTCGGGCGCCTGGTCGACACCGTCGGCCGGACGGCCGGGGAGGACCGCGACACCGCGCGCCTGCGCCTGCTGGAGCTGTTCGAGGTGATCGGCCCGGAGGACCCCCGGGTGGTCTCCGCCCGCACCGCGCTGGCCCGCGTGCTGTTCTGACGGGGGGCTCGGCGCCCGCTCGCGGCGCGGTCGCGGTCTTGCGCGGTGGCACGGCGGGTGACCTGCGGTGTCGCTGGTGATTTGGCGACAATACGGTGGAATCCGTAGAGCTTTATCAAATCTTGACAACACTGCCGGGGGGGGGGGGGGGGGGGGGGGGGGGGGGGGGGGGGTGCGGGGTGTTT
>NZ_JBHWBW010000498.1:2047-3386 GCF_042735675.1 Kitasatospora sp. NPDC059571 | reverse complement strand
TGTTTGGCAAAATTGTGTTTTAAATTTTTTTTTTTAAAAAAAATAGACACCCCCCGGCGGGGCCAAAAATCCAGCCCCCCCCCCGGGGTGTTTCATCCGTGTTTCCTGCGGATCACTCCCGGGGCTATCCGGCGAAATGTGACTCTCCGTGATGTCGCCTTCGATTCCATGATCGAACCGCATCGCTGTTGGATTACCCGTCAGTAATCGACCCCTTGTGATTCTCCGGGGATTCCAGCAGCATCAGCCTCGCCCGGTCCCTTCGAGGGATCCCCACCGGGTAGCCGCCGGCTCCGGCCGGTGGCTGGAAGGCAGGGGGGTGCCGCAGATCCCACGAGCGGCTCCTGTCCTTCCTGCGGCCGCGCAGCCCGCGCGGCCGTCGGTTGTCGCTCGGGGGTGATCGCCGCGGCCGTCCGTCCCACGGCGCCGGGGCGCTCTCCGCTACCGAGGACGTAGCTCTCTCCCATCCCGGGCCGGGCCCAGTGCGGGACGCACCGGAATACGGCCGGAGA
The DNA here is from genome assembly GCF_042735675.1 of Kitasatospora sp. NPDC059571. NCBI lineage: Bacteria > Bacillati > Actinomycetota > Actinomycetes > Kitasatosporales > Streptomycetaceae > Kitasatospora > Kitasatospora sp. NPDC059571. The sequence continues at coordinate 2,874 of NZ_JBHWBW010000498.1, read as the reverse complement.
TGTACGTCCTAGAAGGAGGACTTGCATGTCCCAGACGTTCGGCAAGACGAGCTGGAAGCGCTTCGCCGTTGCCATGGTCCCCGGCATCGCCGCGACCGCCGCGATCGGCGTGGCCCTGGCGAACAACGCCCTTGCCGCCTCGTTCAACGTGTCGGGCCAGAAGTTCAAGGTCACCGCCGGTGACCTGGACGGCACCAACTTCGCGCAGTTCGGTTCGTACGACTTCGAGACCAACGGCACCCCGCACGCGGTCGCGATCTCGGCGTTCGACACGGCCACCATCCAGAAGATGTGCCAGTCCGTGGTCTCCGAGCCGAGCCTGCTCGGCCTCAAGCTGCCCAAGGTCACGCTGCGCCTGGAGGCCGGCAACGACCCGAACAAGCCGGTCACCGCGCAGAACCTGCTGATCGACCTCGACCAGCTGAACGCCGACGCCGAGTTCACCGACATCAACATCGGTCAGGACGCGTCGACCCTCAAGGGCACGGCGACCGCGAACTGGAAGGACATCGCGGGCCACCCGAAGCCCAGCGGCGCCCTCGGCTTCGCGCAGGCCGCCCCGCACGCCCACCTGACGGGCGTCCAGCAGACGGCGTGGGCCACCTCGGCCGGCACCTTCAAGCTGAACGGCCTGAGCCTCAAGCTGTACGTCGGCGACGACGGCAACGGCAAGGAGTGCTACTGATCCTCGTCACGCGGCGGGCCCACCGGCCCGCCGTGAGCTCCTGACGAAGGATCCGGCGGCGGGGGCGGGCCGGGGCCCGCCGGGGGCGCGAGCCCAGGGCCAGGCGCCGCGCCCGCCGCACGCCCCGGCGGCCGGCCGGCGG
>NZ_JBHWBW010000498.1:0-2037 GCF_042735675.1 Kitasatospora sp. NPDC059571 | reverse complement strand
CGCCCCCCCGCCGCCCGCTGCGGCGCGCGGGGGGGGGGGGGGGGGGGGGGCCCGCCCCCCCCCCCCCCCCCCCCACTTCCCGGAGTCCTCCTCCAACCTCGCAGCGAATCATCGAGGAGTTGCATCGTGTCCAGCGCAACTGCCCAGGCGTGGCCCGAGAACGACGGCGGCAGCACCCTGCGGCTGCGGTTCCGCAACTGGCGCCGCTCGCGGCCCTTCTGGGCCGGTCTGCTGGCCATGATCGCCGGCCTGCCGATCCTGTACTTCCCTTACGCCAAGCTCAACCTCAACGGCATGACCGTGTCGATGGCGACCACCGCCGGCGCCGGCTCGCTGATCATCGGCGTCCTGATGGTGGCGCTCGGTTTCACCGCCTGGTTCCAGCCGCTGGTCCGGGTCTTCTGCGGAGTGGCCGTCACGCTGCTCGCGCTGATCTCCATCCCGGTCTCCAACCTCGGCGGCTTCGGCCTCGGCCTGATCCTCGGCCTGGTCTCCGGCGGCCTGCTGATGGCCTGGAAGCCCCTGGCGCCCGTCGAGGCCGTGCCGGTGGAGCAGGGCGCCGCGTACGCGGCCGCCGAGCCGGCCACCGCCGAACTCCCCGCCACCGAGGCCCCGGCCGAGCCCGCCGCCGCCGACGACGACACCCGGCCCGTGCTGCCCGCCCAGGCGCAGCCGGAGGCCGACACCGCCGCCGCGGCGGGTGACCCCGGGGAGGCGCGGTGAACGACCGCGACGACACAGCCGCAGAGCTGCCCCGGCCGCGCCACGCCGCCCCCCGGGCCGGCCTGCGCAGCCGGATCCGCGGCCGGGCGCTGGCCATCGCCGCCGTGCCGACCGCGCTGATCGTCGGCGCCGCCTACACCCCCAGCACCCTCGCGGTGGCCGACACCTCCGCGGGCAAGGCCTGCGCCAGCGCGCCGGACACCGTGCTCGAGGAGACGCCCGTCCCCAAGAGCCAGATCAAGGTCATCCCGGCGCCCACGGCCACCGGCAAGGCGCCGGTGAGGAGCACCAAGGCGCCCGTGAAGGCGCCGACCGCGACCGCCACCGCCAAGTCGTCCACCGTGCTGCCGAAGGTGCAGCAGGGGACCGCCGCCGCGGCTGCCCCGGCCGCGCCGACGGCGGCGCCGAGCCCGAGTGCCTCGGCCACCGCCGAGGGCTCGCACGGCATCATCGGCGACATCCTGGACGGCATCCTGCACCCGGGCGGGCCGACGCCCACGCCCAAGCCGACCCCCACCCCGACCACCACCACCGGCGGCAGCACCCGGACCACGACCACCCCGGCCCCGCCGACGGCCACCCGCTCGGATGCGCCGACCGCCCCGGTGACCACCGCGCCGTCCGCCACCGCCCCGTCGGGTGGTGCGAGCGCTTCCTCCGCCGCGTCCGGCGGCCCGTCCGCCCCGACCCCGTCCGCCTCGCCGACCGGCCCGAACTGCATCCTGGACACCAGCGGGGTCAGCGCCAAGGCGGCCGGCCGCAACGACGTGGTGCCGGACCAGAACTGGACGCTCCACTCCAGCCGCCTGGCCCTGCACGGCTCGGTCTTCAACGGCGTCTACGACGTGCGGACGCCGACCGGCACCAAGCGGGTGCTGAAGTTCACCACCGCCTCGGTGGACATCGGCGACCTCGACATGTCGACGATCATGACCAAGGGCAACACCTTCCACGTGAAGGGCGGCCCGGGCACCACGTCCACCATGCGCAACGGCCCGATCACCATGTACGTGGAGAGCCTCTCCGGGCACCTCTCGGCGATCTACGGCCTGCCGATCCCGATCGACCTGGGCGAGATCACCCTTACCCCGGACACCCTGCCCAAGTGGCTGTGGGACCTGATCGGTGCCGTCCCGATCCCGCTGGACATCACCCTGGACAAGGCCAAGGCCGTCCAGGCCGGCCAGTTCGGCGGCACCCTGAAGATCCCCGGGATGAAGCTCTACCAGGACCAGTCCCCCTACGACGGCTGATCCGCCCGCACGGCGCAGCACGACTCAGCACGGCGCAGCACGGCCCGGCCGGTCCACCGGC
>NZ_JBHWBW010000497.1:0-5669 GCF_042735675.1 Kitasatospora sp. NPDC059571 | reverse complement strand
CACCCCCCGCGGGGGCCCACCATCCCGGGGTGTTTCCGGGGGGGGGGGCCGGGCGCGCGGGCGCCCCCCCGCCCCCTGGCGGCGTATCAGACCCGGGCGAGGGCGGGGGCCTGGGCGGCGGTGCGGGCCGCCGCGGGGCGGCGCAGGTAGACCGCCCAGGTGAGGGCGAAGCAGACCGCGTACGCGGCGAGGAAGGCGACGAAGGCCGGGGTGCCGGTCTTCGCGGTGAGGAAGGACTCTCGGAAGGCGAGGTTGATGAAGAGTCCGCCGAGGGCGCCGACCGCGCCGATCACGCCGATCGCCGCTCCGGACATCCGGCGCGACCAGGCGGCCGCGTCGTCGGTGCTCTCGCCGGCGGCGATCCGGTCCTGCGCCTTGGCCTCGAAGATGCCGGGGATCATCTTGTAGGTGGAGCCGTTGCCGAGGCCGGCGAAGACGAAGAGGGCGATGAAGCCCAGCAGGAAGACCGGCAGCGAGCGGATCGAGGACGCGTACACGACGACGCCGGTGGCGCAGGCCATCGCGACGAAGTTCCAGAAGGTGATCCGCGACCCGCCGTAGCGGTCGGCCAGCCATCCGCCGACGGGGCGGATCAGCGAGCCGAGCAGCGGGCCGATGAAGGTGAGCTGGGCGGCCTGCAGCGGGGTGCGGCCGAACTGGTTCTGCAGGACCAGGCCGAAGGCGAAGGAGAAGCCGATGAAGGAACCGAAGCTGCCGATGTAGAGCACCGACATCAGCCAGGTGTGCTTCTCCTTCAGGATCGCGGTGAAGGTGCCGGTGTCGTTGCTCATGGGGGCCAGGTTGTCCATGAACAGGGCGGCGCAGGCCGCCGCGACCGCGATGAGCGGGATGTAGATGCCGAGGACCAGCCGGGGCTGGTTCGCGCCGGCCCAGGTGATGACGCCCAGCGCGACCAGCTGGATGACCGGGACGCCGATGTTGCCGCCGCCGGCGTTCAGGCCGAGCGCCCAGCCCTTGCGGCGCAGCGGGAAGAACGCGTTGATGTTGGTCATGGAGGAGGCGAAGTTGCCGCCGCCGAGGCCGGTCAGCGCGGCGACCAGCATGAAGGTGGTGTACGAGGTGCCGGGGTGCATCACGTACGCGGCCGCCAGGCTCGGCACGAGCAGGAGCAGCGCGGAGACGATCGTCCAGTTGCGGCCGCCGAACCGGGCCACCGCGAAGGTGTAGGGGATCCGGACGAAGGAGCCGACCAGGGTGGGCATGGCGACCAGGAAGAACTTGCCGGCCGGGTCGATGTGGTAGTCCTTCCCCATGAAGAGGACCATCACCGACCAGAGGCTCCAGATGGAGAAGCCGATGTGCTCGGAGAGGATCGAGAAGACCAGGTTCCGGTTGGCCGTCCTGCGGCCGGTGCGCTCCCAGAATTCGGTGTCCTCGGGCTGCCATTCCTGAATCCAGCGGCCGCCTGTTCTGCGCTGGGCTGTGTCGCTCATCGGTCTCCCCTTGCGTGCCGGTGCCTGCCCTGCCCGTGCTGTCGGGAACGACGCTAGGAGGCTGCGGTTTCGGGATCCGGTGTGCTCTGTGAAACCCCGGGAACCGTCCTCTCACCCGGCCGGGCCTGGCGGTGTGAGGAGGGCGGGGACGCACGAAGGCCGCCCTCCGGAGGGAGGACGGCCTGGGTGCACATGGGATGGTGGAGATGCCGGGAATCGAACCCGGGTCCAGTGGAGTGGATTCAGGACTTCTCCGAGCGCAGTCCGCTGTGCTTTTCTCGGCCCCGGCGGTCACGCGGACAAGCCGCCGACAGGCCCAGCTACTGTTTGGTTTCCCTCCCGCCCCCGTAGCCGGGGCGGTTGGTTGAGTTCCCTAGATTATGCCAGGGTCCGGATCGGGAACGCTCCGGTCTGACACCCTATTCGCTCGCTGATCAGGCAGCGAGAGCGAACTGCGGGATATCGCGCTTAGAGTTGGCGATTATTTTTTTGCGACAGATGGTTAACGAGATCATTGCCGCGTTCCTCGGCTCGCTTCTCCTGTTTCGACTACCACTGTCGAAACCGATCATCCCCATGTTGATTTGACAAACAGCTCCGGCGGGCGGGCCCACCGGCGGTGTGAGAGCCATGGTACGCGGTCCGGACCGGGAGGGTCCAGCGCATTACCCCGGCGGCGGGCCGCGGCCCGGTCAGGACGCGGCGCGCTGCTTGCGGCGGGCGGCGGCGATGGCGCGGTCCGACTCGCGGCGGTCCTGCTGCTCGCGCAGCGTCTGCCGCTTGTCGTACAGCTTCTTGCCGACCGCGAGCGCGATCTCCAGCTTGACCCGGCCGTCCTTGAAGTACAGCGAGAGCGGCACCAGGGTGTGGCCGGTCTCCTTCGCCTTCGACTCCAGCTTGCGGATCTCCTCCTTGTGCAGCAGGAGCTTGCGCTTGCGTTTGGCGGAGTGGTTGGTCCAGGTGCCCTGGGTGTACTCCGGGATGAAGACGTTGTCGATCCAGGCCTCGTGGCCCTGGATGTACGCGTATCCGTCGACCAGGTTCGCCCGGCCCTCGCGGAGCGACTTCACCTCGGTGCCGGTGAGCACCAGCCCGCACTCGTAGGTGTCGAGGATGGTGTACTCGTGGCGCGCCTTCTTGTTCTGCGCGATGAGCTTGTTGCCCTTTTCCTTAGCCATAGCCCGGTCATTCTCGCACTTCCGGGAGCCCGGCGGCAGCCCCTTTACGGGCGCGCCCCCAGGCCGCTCAGGACGCGCAGCGCCAGGCCGTCCGCGGCGGCCGGGTCGGCGGCGGCCACGTCGGGCTGCAGGCCGGTGCCGTCCGGGGAGCGGCCGTCGGGGGTGTAGTAGCGGCCCACGGTGAGCTCCAGCACCCCGCCGTCGGCCAGCCGGCTGGGCTGCTGCACGGTGCCCTTGCCGAACGTCCTGGAGCCCACCAGGACGGCCCTGCAGCGGTCCTGGAGCGCCCCGGCCAGCAGCTCGGCGGCGCTCATCGTGCCGCCGTCCACCATCACCACCAGCGGGACGGCGGTGTCCCCGCCGCGGGCCGCGGTGAGCTCCCGGCGGCTGCCCCGCGACTCGTACGAGGCGACCGGGCCGCCGTCCAGAAAGGCCGAGGCGGTGGCGACCGCCTCCTCGACCAGGCCGCCGGCGTTGCCGCGCAGGTCCTCGTCGTCCGCGGAGGCTCCCGCGGCGGGCGCGCGGCGCCGCGGGGCGCCCCCCCGCGGGGCGCGCCGCGGGCGGGGCGCGCGGGACCCCGCCCCCGCGCAGCCCGCGCCCCGCCCACCGCCCCGCGGCCAGGCCGCGGGTGTGACCCTGTTGACGGCGGACGAGGTGGTGGTGACGGCGGACACCGAGAGCATTCCGGTGGCGGTCGACGGCGAGGCGCTCAACCTGCCCGTGCCGGTGCGGTGCACGGTGCAGGCGGGCGCGCTGCGGGTCCGGGTGCCGAGGGACCGGCCGGGTACGCCGGTCGAGGTGCCCGCGATGGCCTGGCGGCGGGTCGGCCGGCTGGCTCTGGGCAGGACGCCCGCCCCGCGCAGCGGCGGCGACCGGTGAGCCGCACCGCCCCGGCCGGGCTGCTGGCCCGGGGCCGCCGGGTGGCCGCCGATCTCGGCGCGGCCGACCGGGCGGTCTACGCGGCGATCGCCGGCACCCCGACCCCGGAACTGGACAGCGCGCTGCGCCGGCTGTCGCGGGCGGCCGACCACTCGAAGATCTCGTTCGCGATCGCCGGCGTCCTGGCGCTGCGGCCCGGCCCGCCCCGGGAGGCCGCCGTCCTCGGGGTCGCGGCGATCGCGGTGGCCTCGGCGGGCGCGAACCTGGTCGGCAAGGCGCTGGCCCGGCGCCCCCGCCCGGACCGCGAGGGCGTCGGCGTGCCGGCCGCCCGGCACGTGCGGATGCCCACCTCGGCCTCCTTCCCCTCCGGCCACACCGCCTCGGCGTTCGCCTTCGCGACGGCGGTCGGCACGCGGCTGCCCTGGACCGCCGCACCGCTGGGGCTGCTGGCCGCCGGCGTGTCGTACTCCCGGGTGCACACCGGCGTCCACTACCCGGGGGACGTGGCCGCCGGCGCCCTGCTCGGCATGGTCGCGGCCAGCGCGGTCGGCGGCGTCGGCCGCCACCTCGCCGCCCGGACCGCCTGCTGACGGCGCGCCGACGGCCCGGTGGCCGTCCCGGGTCGGTCGGCCGTCGCAGCGGCCGAAATCGGTTTGCCGCCGTCCCGTCCGGTCGGATAGGAACCTCGCATGCTACGAGGCACCACGGTCGGGCTGCGGGCCCGGCACGAGGACGACATCCCCATCCTGCGGACCGAGCTCTACGACGACGTGGTCAACGGCTCGCGGGCCGAGAGCCGGCCGTGGCGGCCGATCACCCCCGGCTCGAACGACCCGCGGCTGGTGGTGGACGACACGGAGCAGGGGCACGTCCCGTTCTCCGTGGTGGAGCTGGACGGCGGCACCCTGATCGGCACGGCGACGCTCTGGGGCATCGACAACCACAACCGGTCCGCGCACATCGGGCTGGGGCTGCTGCCGGCCGCCCGCGGCAAGGGCTACGGCACCGACGTGGTCGCCGTGCTCTGCCACTACGGCTTCGTCGTGCGGGGCCTGCAGCGGCTGCAGATCGAGACCCTGTCGGACAACGCCGCGATGCTGCGCTCCGCCGAGCGCAACGGCTTCGTCCGCGAGGGCGTGCTGCGCTCCGCGGCCTGGGTGATGGGCGAGTTCCTGGACGAGGTGCTCCTCGGGCTCCTCGCCCGGGACTGGACGGCGGGCCCCTCGGCCTAGCCGGTGCCCGGTCCTACGTTCGGGCCGGCGGGGCCTGGGGGTGCGGTCCGGTGCCCGCGCCGGCGGCGCGCTGGAGGTCGGCCGCGCGGTCGGTGATCTGCGGCAGGAGGGCGTAGAGGGCCTCGCCGGGGCAGAGGGTGCAGTAGGCGTCCCGGTGTCCGGAGACCGCGTTGAAGGCGTGCCGGCTGCTCGCCGGGAACCGGCTGTCGCTGCTGGTCGAGGTCAGTTCGTACTGCCCGTGGGCGTCGGTGCCGTAGCTGCCGAGCTTCCAGGCGACCAGGCCGGCGATCGCGGCGACGACCGGCTCGGGTACGTCGACGCCCGCGGAGTAGGTGCCGATCGCCGCGATGCCGACGGTCTCGCGGTTGAAGCCCATGGTGTGCGCGCCGACGACGGGCCGGTCGATGCCGCCGACCCGGCCCTCGTAGACGGTGCCGAAGCGGTCGACCAGGAAGTTGTAGCCGATGTCGTCCCAGCCGCGGTTCGCCAGGTGGTCGTGGTGGATCGCCCGGAGGATGTCGGGGACGTCCTGCTCCCGGTAGGAGTTCCGGTCGTCGGTGTGGTGGATGAAGGCGGCGCGCACCGCGCGGTCGTACTGCACCGCGGACGGCGGCGGCTCGGCCTGCCAGGCGGAGCGCGGCACGATCGGCGGCGCGGCGGGAACGGGGAACGAGGGCGGCAGCGCGAGCGCGGGCTCCGCTGCGGCCACGGGCTGCGTCACCGTGCGCGGGCGGCCCAGGGCGGGCAGGGCGACCAGCGCGCCCGCCGAGGTGGCCTGCAACACGCGACGCAGCACCAGGCGGCGGTCGATGTCCATGCCACGAAGGTAAGGACGGCCCCGGGCGGGGGGGGGCGCGGGGGGCGGGCGGGCGCGCGGTCCCCGCGAGGCGAGGGCGCGGCCGGCGCGCGCGCGCCGCGCCCCGGGG
>NZ_JBHWBW010000496.1:0-5683 GCF_042735675.1 Kitasatospora sp. NPDC059571 | reverse complement strand
GGGGGGGGGGTGCGGGGGGGGGGGGGCCGCCCCGGGGGGGGGGGGCGGGGGGGGCCCCGCACCGGGGACGTCACTGCGTCAGTTCCCAGAGCCGGACGGGCATCCGGCTGACGTGGCCGGTCTCCTGCTGCCGCCGCCAGGCGCTCGCCCCGACGGCGCGGAAGAACGCGGCCCGCCGCTCGGGCGGCACCAGCCGGCTGTAGTAGTCGCCGAAGGTCGCGGCGTGGAAGTGCTCGTACTGCTCCGGGCCCTGCACGGTCACCACGGCCTCGCGCTCCAGGTGGCCGGCGACCGCGAGGTGCGGGGCGAGGGTGCGGGCCAGGTCGTCGGCGGTGCGCGTCCTGGTGGCGATCGGCAGCACCCCGCCCTGCTCGAACAGGCCGGGCACGTCGGTGCGTTCGGCGCCGAGCTCGACCAGGGCGTCGCGCACCAGGTCGTCCTCGCCGCCGAGCCCGTGGCCGTCGCGCGCCGGGTGGTACGTGGTGAGCAGGAACCGCCCGCCGGGCGCCAGGTGGGCGGCGGCCCAGGCGAACACCCGCTCCTCGTCCGGGTACAGCCAGTGCAGCACCGAGGTCTGGGTGATCACCTCGGCCCGGTACGGAAGCGGCTCGGGCGCGGTCAGGTCGGCCCGGTGCAGGACGACCCGCTCCCCGAAGCGGCCGAGGCGCTCGGCGGCCTCGGCGATCCGGTGCTCGGAGCGCTCCAGCCCGACCGCGAGCCGCAGTGACGGCAGCCGCTCCAGCGCCCCCTCCAGCAGTTGGCCGATGCCGCTGCCCAGGTCGATCAGGGTCCGCGGGGACCCGGTGACGCGGTCGAGCACCCAGTCGCGGTCCTGCACCTGCCGCAGCCGGCTGGCGTCGGCGTAGCCGGCCAGGGTGCGGGACTGGATCTCGACGGCGGACGCGGTGGTCACGACTGGGCCTCCTGGGGGTCGACGAGCTGCAGCAGCCGCGCACGGGCCGCGCTCTGGTCGTAGCGCTTGAAGATGTTGATCCGGTTGCGGGCGAGGTCGCCGCGGTGCACGTACTCGTACAGGTCCTGGCGCTGGCCGAAGCCGTCGCCGGTCAGCTCCCAGGCGAGCCGGAACAGCCGGGACTTGCGCTCGGCGTCGATGCCGCGGCCGCGCATGTAGCGGTCCAGGTGCGGGCGCAGCCGCGGGTTGGCGAGGTCGCCGGCGGTCGGCTGGATCAGCAGGCCGGAGGCCCCGATCCGGCGGACGATCGCGACCGCCTCGGCGGCCACCTCGGCGGACCAGACCCGGGAGGCGGCGGTGTCGCCGGGGGCGAACAGCCCGCCGTCGGTCACGCCGCCGCGGGCCTCGGCGGCGTCCAGGAAGTACTCGGTCAGCTCGGCGTAGCCGGCCAGCCGGCCGAGGTCCTCCTGGATGTTGCGGAAGCCGTCCACCCCGATCGACTCGGCGACCAGGGTGGCGGTGGCCAGCAGGGTGCGCAGCCGCTCCCGGTAGCGGATGTGCCCGACGTACGCGCTCCACGCGTTGATCCGCCCCAGGCCCTCGCGGGCCAGCAGGCCGTCCCGGAGCAGGAAGACGCGCTCCCAGGGCACCAGGACGTCGTCGAAGAACAGCATCGCGTCCTGCTCGTCGAAGCGGGCGCCCAGCGGGTGGGCGTGCCCCCAGGACTCGCCGCCGAGCGGCTCCCGGGCCAGCGTGACCAGGCCCGGCGTGTTCAGCGGGAGCGCGAACCAGACCACGAACTGCTCGCCGCGCCGCTCGGTGAACGACGCCGACAGGTAGACCAGCACCTCGTGGGCGAGCGGCGCCAGGGTGGTGAGCTGCTTGGCGCCGCGCACCACGATGCCGCGGTCGTTCTCCTCCAGGACCCGCAGCGCCAGGTCGGGATCGTCCACTGGGTCGGCGGAGCGGTCGATCTGCGGGTCGCCGAGGGCGTGCGAGAGCACCAGGTCGTTGGCAGCGCAGTGCCGGTACCAGGCCTCGGCGTTGGCGCCGAAGCGCGGATCGGCGCCGGCCAGCCGGTGCCGGAAGTCGTACACACCGACCGCGATCGAGGCCATGAACGCGGGGGAGCGGCCCTGCTGGCCGAGCGCCTCGGCGTGCCAGAACTCGGCGCTGCGCCGCTGCAGGCGCAGGTCCTCCGCGGTGCGCGGCGGCTGGTAGGCGCGGGCCAGCCGCAGGCCGCTGTCCGGGTCCTTCCAGGTGAGCAGGTCGCGGTGGTCGGGGTCGTGCTGCAGGTCGAGCAGGCGGGCGAGTTCGTCCGCGGCGGGCCGGAAGGCCGGGTGCTCGGCGGGGCTGCCGATCCGGGTGCCGTCGAGGTAGAGCTCGCGCCCGTCGTCGAGTTCGGCCCGGTAGCGGTCGCCGGTGAGCAGGCCCCGGGCGGCCGCGGGCGGGTCCAGCAGGGTCATGCGCCGACTCCTGTCGAGGTCAGTGGGGTGGGGGCGAGGGTGCGGTAGCCGCCGTCCTGGTAGAGCAGCGGGCGGCCGGGTGCGGTGGCGGCGGCGGCCACCCGGCCGACCAGCAGGGCGTGGTCGCCCGCGGGCAACACGGTGTGCAGCCGGCAGTCGAACCAGGCCAGTGCGCCCTCCAGGACGGGGGCGCCGGTGGCCTCGGTGCGCATCGGGACCGCAGTGAAGCCGCCGAGCGCCCGGCCCGCGCCCGGGGTGGCGAACCGGCGGGCGACGTGCGCCTGGCGGTCGGTCAGGACCGAGACCGCGAAGCGGCCGTCCGCGCGGACCGCGGCGACGATCGGGCTGTGCCGGGTGACCGCCACGCTGACCAGCAGCGGGTCCAGGGAGAGCGGGCAGAACGAGGAGACGGTTTTGGCGAAGGACTCCCCGGCGTGCTCCGCGGTGACCACGGCGACGCCGGTCGCCCAGTGCCGGGCGGCGGTGCGGTAGGCCTCCGCGGCGGGGCCCGCCGCCGTCACCGGGGCGCTCACCGCAGCCCCACCCGGTAGGCGCGCAGCCACTCGTCGACCTGGACGAGGTGGTCCAGGCCGCCGACCGGGTTCGGCGCGGTGCGCGGGCTCGGCAGCGGCCGGCCCTCGGCGAGGTGACGGCGCACCAGCGCGCGGTCGACCAGGTCGAAGACCGGGGCGTTCGGGTCGGCGAGCAGTTCGCGGGCGCGCTCGCCGAGCACCTCGGTGTACCGGACGGCCGGCGTCGACGGGTAGCCGCTCTTCGGCCGGTCGGCCACCTGCGGCGGCAGCAGGTCGCGCACGGCGTCCCGCAGCAGCCCCTTGGACCGGCCGCCGGGCGCCTTGAGCGCCCAGGGGACGTTCCACAGGTACTCCACCAGCCGGTGGTCGCAGAACGGCACCCGCACCTCCAGCCCGACCGACATGGAGACCCGGTCGACCCGGTCCAGCAGCGGCGGCAGCCAGCGGGTCAGCGCCAGGTGGAACACCTCGCGGACCCGGGCGTCCGCGGCCGGCTCGCCCGGCAGCCGGGGCACCTCGGCGAGCGAGTCCCGGTACGCCTCGGCGGTGTACTCCTCGGGTCGGACCTCGGCCCGCACCTCGGGCCGCAGCAGCTCGGCCGGCACCGCCCGGCCGTGCAGCCAGGGGAAGGTGCCGGAGTCGAGCGCGGCCGGGTCGTGGAAGTACGGGTAACCGCCGAACACCTCGTCCGCGGCCTCGCCGGAGAGCGCGACCGTGGAGCGCCGCCGGACCTCGCGGAACAGCAGGTGCAGCGAGGCGTCCATCTCGCCCCAGCCGGGCCGGTCGCGGGCGCGCAGCACGGCGTCCCGGGCGTCCAGCAGGTCGTCGTCGGGCACCAGCACGGTGGTGTGCAGGGTGCCGATGTGCTCGGCGGCCGCCTCGACGTACGGCGCGTCCACGGTGGTGCGCCAGGCGTCCGGGGTGCGGTCGGCGCTGCCGGGGAAGTCCACCGAGAAGCTGGTGATCTTGCCCTGGCCGGTGCGCTCGCGGGCCGCGGCGGCCAGGGCGGTGATCGCCGACGAGTCCACGCCGCCGGACAGCAGGGTGCACAGCGGCACGTCGGCGACCAGCTGCCGCTCGACCGCGTCCGCCAGCAGCTCCCGCACCCGGGCCCGGGTGGCCGCCGCGTCGTCGGTGTGCGGCCGGGACTCCAGCCGCCAGTAGCGGACCTCGCGGGTGGCCCCGCGGGTGACCGCGACCAGGTGGCCGGGCCGGACCTCATGCAGTCCGCGGAACACTCCGTGCCCGGCGGTCGGCGCGGCGGGCAGCGCGAACAGCTCCGCCACCCCCTGCGCGTCCAGCTCGGCGGGCAGCAGCGGGTTCGCCAGCAGCGCCTTGGGCTCCGAGCCGAACAGCACCCCGCTGCGGTGCGCGTGCCAGTACAGCGGCTTGATGCCCAGATGGTCGCGGACCAGCAGCAGCTCCTCGCGCCGGGTGTCCCACAGCGCGTACGCGAAGATGCCGTTGAACCGCCGCGGAGCCTCCCGCCCCCACTGCAGGTGCGCGCGGAGCACCACCTCGGTGTCCGAGCGGGTCCGGAACCGCTGCCCCAGGGCGGACAGTTCGGCGCGCAGTTCGGCGGCGTTGTACAGCTCGCCGTTGTAGCCGAGCACGGCCGCCGGGCCGTCCGGGCGGTCGGCCAGCGGCTGGCCGCCGCCGTCCGGGTCCACCACCGCGAGCCGACGGTGCCCGAGGGCCGCGTGCCGGGACAGCCAGACGCCGTCCGCGTCCGGGCCGCGGCAGGCCAGGGTGGCCGTCATCGCCCGGACCAGGCCCTCCTGGTGGCGCAGGTCGGTGTCCCAGTCGAGCCAGCCGGTGACCCCGCACATCACGCCCCCCGCGGTTCGTCGCGGCCGTTGTCGCGGCCGGGCGCGCAGGCCTCCCAGCGGCAGCCGTGCCCGGACGGGCCGCTGTGCAGCCGGTGCGCGGGCCGGTAGCCCTTGGCCCGGATGTTGGCGGACAGCGCCTGGGTGCAGTACGTGCACGGGGAGGCCAGGGTCAGCCGGACGCCGCTGCGCCGGGCCTGCTCCCGGTAGTCCCAGATCGCGCAGTGCGTGATGGTGACCGCCGCCAGCTCCGCGGCCGGCGGCCGGTCGTCGTCGAACTCGTAGTGCGAGCCGTACAGCTCGGCCTGCCGGGCGATCCGGTGGATCGGGTCGGCGGCGCCCCGGCCGTGGTCCGGCTCGACCTCGCGGTGCACCTCGGCGTTGGACCGCGCCCAGGCACCGAGCACCTCCTCGCCGTACCGGGAGACCAGGAACCGCTCCATCAGCGCCTGGCCGCGGAAGAACACCCGCTGCCAGGCGGCGGCCGGTGCGGCGGCCTCCGGCAGGTCGGCGAAGATCTCCGCCTGCAGTGCGAACCAGTCGGCCAGGTGCACCTCGTCGCCGCGCGACACCAGGTACCGGGTCAGCCCGGCCTCGGCCTCGTGCAGCCGCCGGCGCCACAGCGCGGAGCGCTCGCCGTCCGGCATCGTGCGGTACGGCGATCTCGGTTGCTCGGGCGCGGCCGGCCGGTCGCCGGCGCGCGCGAGGATGCCGTCGGACACATCGCCCATCGGGGTCTCCCTTCGGCTGGAGGGTCGGACGCGAAAGCGCCGACCGCGGCGGGATCGACCGCCGGTGGTCGGGCCGCACCGCCACGCTACGAAGGCCCGACGGGTGGTCAGAAGCCCCGAACGGAGCCGCCCCGGGCGACCATCGGCGCCCCCGGATGCTCCGAAGGTCGCCCTCCCGCGCTCCGGGCCGCACCCCGGGTCGACGGCCGGGAAC
>NZ_JBHWBW010000495.1:1841-5693 GCF_042735675.1 Kitasatospora sp. NPDC059571 | reverse complement strand
GCACCTGGAGCCCACCATGCGCAGCACCCTCCGAACCGCACTCCTCGGCGCGCTCCTGTGCACCGTCCCGGCCGGCCTGGCCGTGTTCGGCCCGGCCGTCCCGGCGCACGCCCACGGCGACACCATCCGGCTGACCGTCACCGGGGTGCAGGCCGGGCACCCGACGGCGACCGCCGTCTGGGAGAACGACGGCGACCCGGTCGAGGACGCCATCGCCGGCACGCTCGGCGCCACCGCCGCGGACGGCTCCGCGGTCGGCCCCTGGCGGCTGGTCCCGGTGCCCGGCCGGCCGGGCGTCCTCACCACCGAGCAGGCACTGCCGCCCGGCCGCTGGCGGATCACCGCGGAGACCGCCTTCCCTGCCCTCGGCCGCGGCGAGGCCGTGCTCGACGTGCCGGTGGGCGACCCGCCCGGGGCCGTCGGCCCGGTCGCGCCGTCCGGCGCGCGCTCCGCGCGCATCGCCTCCGCGGCCCCGGCATCGCCGTCCGCCCCCGCGGCACCGTCCGCTCCGCCGTCCGCCGCGCCCGTCGCGGACCGGCCGGTCTGGCTGCTGTCGCTGGCCGGCCTCGGCGTGGCCGTGCTGGCCGCCCTGGCCGTCGCGGTGGCCACCCGCCTCCTGCGCCGCTCCGTGCGGCCCTGACCCTCCCGGCGGCCCGCGCCCCGCGGCGCCCGGCCCGCCCGAACCCGCGATCCCCATCGAGGAGATGACCATGCACAGACTCCGCACCTCGCGCGGCCGCAAGGCCCTGCTCGCGGCCGTGGTCGCGCTGTTGTCCGGCGCCCTGATGTTCGGCATCGGCGCCTTCGCCCAGGCCGGCGTGGTCACCGGCACCGTCATCTCCGGCCAGGGCGGCTGGAGTTCGATCAACCACCGGGCGCAGCCCGCGACCACCGCGCAGGTCACCGGATCGTCCCGGATCGGCGAGAAGGTCCCGATGACCTGCCGGACCACCGGCTCCACGGTCGAGAACGACAACCGGTGGATCTACTCCGGCACCTACTACATCGCCGACGCCTTCGTCCAGGAGAACACCAACGGCCTGCCGGTCTGCGGCTCGACGCCGCGCCCGACCGGCGCCACGACGCTCGCCATCACCATGCAGAAGCAGGTCCGCGACCAGTGGTGCTGGGACGCCTCGGGGCTGACCATCGCCACCTACTGGGGCCGCACCGGCTACACCCAGGCCGACTTCTGCAGCCTCGCCGCCCAGGGCACCTGGCTGGACTGCAACGACAAGCCCGCCACCCTCGGCGACATGGCCAACGGCCTGGCCCACCTGGGCTTCGCCAGCAGCGGCCGCGACCTGTACCGCAGCGCCACCTTCGCCGAGACCTCCGCCGAGATCGCCGGCGGCCGCCCGTTCGCCGTCCGGATCGGCTGGAACTCCGGCGGCGGCCACATGAACGTCGTCTACGGCTACGACAGTTCGAGCAACATGATCGCGGTCGGCGACCCCTGGCCCACCACCCAGACCTACACCTGGTGGAACTACTCCGGCTACGTGAGCAACAGCTCGTTCCAGTGGACCCACTCCCGCATCGGCATCCACGGCTGAGGAGGCCGCCACCCATGACTCCCACCCAGCACCGCCGCACCCGGCGGGCCGCCCGGGCCGCCGTCCTCGCCGCGGCCGTCCTCATCGGCGCCCTGACCGCCCACCCGGCCGCCGCGGACGGCGGGGACAGCTCCCCGGCCGGCGTCGCCGACTACTCCGGCGCCCGGCAGGTCCTGCAGAGCGGGCAGGTCCACGACACCGTCGCCCGCTTCCTGGTGGCCGCCCGGCAGCCCGGCACGCCGGGCGCACCGGCCGCCGCCGCGGCCGACGGCGGCACGACCGGCGGCGCCCCGGCGGCCCCGGCCGGCCCGCCCGCCTTCGACCTCTTGGACCCGGTGCCGCTGTACGAGCTCAGTCCGGACTTCGTCGCGGGCACCGTGCGGCCGGAGGCGGCCACCGTCGCGCGGATCGCCTACCTGGCCTCCCGGGTGACGGCCGCCGACGGCCACCGCGCCGCCGTGCTGCTCGCCCCCCGGGGCGCCCTCGCCGCGGCGGGCCGGCCCGGGGGCCCCCCCGCCCGGGCCGGGGGCGCCCTCGTGGCCCGCGACGGCCTGCGCGCAGGGGCCGCCGGCCCGTACGTCGGCCGCGGCGCGGCGCAGCAGGGCCGCGTACAGGGGTGAGCCGAGTTCGGCGCAGGCAGTCGCCTGGAGCTCGAACATCTCGGCGGTGTGCTCGATGGACAACTGGGATCTCCGTCCGTCCGACTGGAGATCATCATTCGCCTCGCGGCGGCCTCCGGGCAGCGACCGGCCGGGTGATCCCGCTCACGGCCGCCGCTGCGGACGTCACCACTCCTGGGGCATCCGCTGCAGGGCGTGCCGGAGTTGACCGGCGACGCTGGCCCGCTCCGCGCCCACGGTGTCGGCGATCTCGGGGGCGGCCAGGCCCACCACGTAGTGCAGGATGGCCAGATCCTCGTCGGCCGGGGCGGGCCGGTGCTCGGCGATCGGCCCGGGGGCCGGGCGGTCGCAGGCGGCGACGGTGCTGCGCAGGATCTGCCAGGCGATCGCCGTCGGGTTGGGGCTGCCCAGGACCTCGGACCAGATCCCGGCGAGCGCGCGGAGCGCCCGGTCGACCACCTGGCCGGCCCGGACCGGGTCGTGGAACCAGACCCGCGCGTAGCTCAGGTAGCGGGGACGGTGCAGCTCGCAGAAGGCCGTGAACTCCAGCGGCATGGACGCGAGATCGTCGTCGGCGTCATCGTCCACGGCGGGTTCGACCGTTGCCGCGGAAGGGACATGACGATCGGTCACATCGGCCTCTCGATCTGGTGATTGGCGACAGGAGCCCCCGGTGCTCACTCTAGGCCCTTGCCCGGCTGCTTTGGGTGACAAGTCTGCTGAGATGCGCGGAACGGACCTGAATCGGACGCTATATGACGTGCAGTCAGTCAGGTCGCAGGGGTGGCGCAGCTGCGAGGGTATCGCACCTGGTCAGGCCGGGTAGAACGGCAGTGGCTGCAGCGGGGTTGATGTGCCACCGTGGGGCGCATGGCGGACACGGCGCACCCCCATGAGCTCCCCCACTCCGCAGGGATCGTCCCCGCGCACGGCCCCGGCCGCGGCGGGAACGGCGACCCTGCCGGCGGGCCGGACCACGACGGCCACCACCACGGCGACGACCGCCACGGGCACGGCCACCACGGCCATGACCACCACGGCCATGACCACCACGGTCACGGCCACCACGGCCACGATGACCACCGCCACGGCGGCCACGACCACGGCGGCCCCGGTCACGCGGACCATCGGCACCCGGCCGGCCCGCTGCACCGGCTGGGCCACCTGCTCAGGCCGCACTCCCACGACTCCGCCGACCGCGTCGACCCACAGCTGGAGGCCTCCGCCGAGGGGCTGCGCACGCTGTGGATCTCGCTGCTGGTGCTCGGCGCCACGGCCGCCCTCCAGGGCGTCGTGGTGGTGCTCTCCGGCTCGGTCGCGCTGCTCGGCGACACCGTGCACAACCTCGCGGACGCGCTCACCGCCGTCCCGCTCGGGCTGGCCTTCCTGGTGGGCCGGCGGGCCGCGGACCGCAGCCACACCTACGGCTACGGGCGGGCCGAGGACCTGGCCGGGATCGCCGTGGTGGCCGCGGTCGCCGCCTCCTCGGTGTTCGCCGCCGCCACGGCCGGGGCCCCGCGGGGCCACCCCCCCCCCGGGGGCCCGGTCGGGGGGGCGCGCCGCCGCCGCAGACCCCGGCGCCCCCCGTTCGCGCCCCCCCCCCCGCGCGCCCGGCCCCCCCGGGGCCCACGCCGCCAGTGTCGGTCCGCTGCCGCAGCCGAGGTCCACCACTGTTC
>NZ_JBHWBW010000495.1:0-1831 GCF_042735675.1 Kitasatospora sp. NPDC059571 | reverse complement strand
GCGGGGGTGGCCGGGGTCGCCGCCTCGTGGGGGGGCGCCGCCGCCCGGGCCGTCGCCCGGGTGCCCCACCCGCAGCTGGTCGACCGGATCTGGGCGGTGGCGGCGGCCGCGCTGATCGGCTGCCTGGGCAACGAGTGGGTGGCCCGCTACCGGATCCGCACCGGTCGAAGGATCGGCTCCGCGGCCCTGGTCGCGGACGGCCTGCACGCCCGGACGGACGGCCTGACCTCGCTCGCCGTCCTGCTCGGCGCGGGCGGCGCGGCGCTCGGGTGGCGGCTCGCCGACCCGCTCGTGGGGCTGCTGATCACGGTCGCGATCCTGGCCGCGCTGCGGAGCGCCGTCCGCGAGGTGGGCCGCCGGCTGATGGACGCCGTGGACCCGGCCCTGGTGGACGCCGGCGAGCGGAGCCTGCGGGAGGTGGCGGGCGTCCGCGGGGTGGGTGCGCTGCGGATGCGCTGGGTCGGCCACGTGCTGCGCGCCGAGGCGGAGGTGGTGGTCGACGGGGACCTGACGGTGGCCGAGGGGCACCGGGTCGCGGAGGCCGCCGAGCAGGCGCTGAGGCAGGCGGTGCCCCGGCTGCTGGCCGCCACCGTCCATGTCGACACACCTGCCACCGCCGCCGTGGGCGGGGCCGCTCCGACGGCTGCCGCGACTCTCGGGGGCCGGAGGCCGGAAGCGGCGGCCGGGCAGCGGGTGCGACCGGCGGCCTGACCGGCGGCGCCGCGGCTGCGGCGCCCGCCGGCTGCCCGCCGACCGCCCTGCCGGGGCCGTGGACGCTCGGGGTCCGGCCGGGCCGCATCCCTGACGGTGCCTCAGGGACGGTTGGGGGTGGGCCCAGGGATGTCACGGATGCCCGGCGGGTACGGGCCGGCGCCAGGCTGTCGGGCATGCAGACACGCCCTGACGCCGACCGTCCGGCCGGCTCCCGCCGGACCGCTCCGGCCCGTTCGGCCCTCGCCCGCCGTGTGGGGCCGGCCGCGGTGGCCGTGGCGGCCGCCGCCGTGCTCGCCGGGACGCTGCCGGCGGCCGCGCAGGCGGCCGAGCCTCCGGCCACCGTCACCGCCGAGCCTCCGGCCACTGTCACCGCCGCGTCGACCCCGCAGGCCCCCCGGACCGCACCGGCAGCCGCCGGCGCCGCGGCCCCGCTCGGTCCCGCGGCCCCGCCCGCCGTGGACGTTCCCGCGGTGCTGGCCGAACTGGCCCCGGCGTACCGGGACTGCCCGCCGCTGCCCGCCGGCGCGGACCCGGCGCGGTGGCGCTGCGAGGTCCACCGGGCCGCGCCGGAGCTCACCCTGGGCGCGGTGCGGCTGCCCGCCCTGGCGCCGATCGTCATGGTGCACGCCGAGGGCCCGCTGCCCGACGGCAGCCCTGGCCAGGTCTGGGGCACCTGGCGCAGCGGCGGCCCGACGCCGGTGCCTGGCGGTCTCACCGGCACGCCCGCGGGCGACCGCAGCCGGCTGCTCGGCCTCTCCCTGGAGGCCGGGTACGGCGGTCGGCCGGACTTCTACACCGGCACCCTGAGCCTGCGGTTCCGGCTCTCCGGTCCGCTGCTCCCGGCGGGCTGCACGGTCGGCGCGGAGGCGCCGGTCGACATCGCACTGAAGCGCTCCGGGCCGTCCGAGTGGCTGTCCCGGACCCCGCCGCTGATCCGCTTCGCCGCGTACGACGACGCGTTCACCGCACCGGCGCCGCAGCACTGCGGGCCGCTGGGCGGCCTGCTGGGCCGCCGCCTGGGCCTGCCGGCCCAGAGCGGCAACCTGCTGCGCTACGACGCGGTCTACACCTTCCGGATGTACGACCGCCTGGACGGGTGTTCCGGGCCGGATCCGGC
>NZ_JBHWBW010000494.1:0-5703 GCF_042735675.1 Kitasatospora sp. NPDC059571 | reverse complement strand
GCACCCGAGGCCGCACCGCCGGAGGCGGCCCCGGCGGCCGCGGCACCCGCCGCGGCCACGGCCGTGCCGCCGAGCACCGCGCCGGCGGCCGCCGCGACCGTGACGTAGCCGCCGCCGACCCAGAGCAGCACACCGCCGGGCAGCACCGCCCGCAGACCGTGGTTGATGTCGGCCAGTTCGAGGCAGGCCGCGGTGCAGCGGGCGCAGCCCTGCACGTGCCGCCCGACGTCCGCGGACGCCCGCTTGCGCAGCGACCCCCTGGCGTACGCCCCGAGCCGGCCGGCGTACTCGGCACAGCCCTGCTCCTGGCTGCCCGAGACGTGCGCCTGGAGGAAGGCGGCGGCGAGCCGGTCCCGGGCCCGGTGGGCCTGGACGGCGGTCGCGTTCGCGGTCTTGCCGAGCAGCACGGCCACCGCCTTGGGCGACTCCCGCTCGACCTCGGTGTGCCAGAGCACCACCCGGTCGTCCTCCGGGAGCCCGGCGTACGCCCGCATCACCATCCGCCGGTCGGCGAGGGCGATCGCCCAGGCGTCCGCACCCGGGTCGGCCAGGTCGTACTCCACGGACGATGCCGTGGCCTGCGCGAACGCGCCGAAGTCGTCGACGAGTTGCTCACGGCGCTCGCTGCGCGCCCAGGCCGCCGCCACATTGCGCACCGCCGTCAGCAGGTACGCACGGACCGCGAAGTCCGGCCCGCGGCCCGACTTCAGCGCCTGCAGGGTCCGCGCGAACACCTCGCCCGCGAGGTCCTCCGCGGTGAAACTGTCCCGGCAGCAGCTGCGCGCGTACCGGCGCACCGGATCGACGTGCCGCCGGTAGATCTCCTCGTAGGCGGAGTCGTCCCCGGAGCGCACCCGAGCCGTCAACTCGGCATCCGAAGGCGGGCGTTCACCGTCCACCGGATCGGCAGGGGCCGGCACGGCCGCCCGCACGGGCGGCTCCTCGCCGACGAACGCCTCCGGCGTCACCCCGCCCCGCCCGGCCGGCGCCTGCCCCGGCACCCGCCCCACCAGCGACTCGCGCAGCGGCGCACCGGCCTGGTCCGGGACCTGCCCGGACGCGCCGGAACCCGGCTCGTTCTGCTCCTCGGTGCTCACCGCGGCCTCCCCGCAGCCGCCCCGCGCCGGCCCGCCGCGGCACCCCCGGCCGCCCGCGGGCAGCCGGCCGCCGGAACAGCACGCATCGGGACAATGGCTGCAAGCACGGGCAAAGAATGGCATAGCGCAGCGCGCCCCGGTAGCCGCACCAGCGTGTCCCACCCGTACGGGAGACCCGCCGACCGCCGCCGGGCGGCGTCAACTCCCTGGCTCAGCGCGCCTGCAGACCGTACAACAGGATCTGCAGCAGCCGGTGTGCCGGATCGTCGCCGGGTTGACCCGATGTCGGATCCGCGGCCGCCGCGTGCACCGGCACCGCCGCCGTCAGCACCAGCACCACATCCGACACCGTCACCCCGGACCGCAGTTCACCCGCGGCCGCCGCTCGCGCGACCAGCGCCGCCACCAACTGCAGCAGCAGCCGCGGATCGGCATCCGCCTCGCCGCCCGCCGGCGCCTCCGACTCCGGGACGGCCCGCTGCTCCGGGACGAGGGCCAGCTCCGCCGCGTACCGGAAGGCCTCCGGGGGCAGCAGCCGGCCCGCGCCCGACGCCACCGCGCGGCCCAGGAAACCCGCCAGCGACTCCCACGCCGCCGCCCGGCCGTACAGCGACTCCCGGGCCTGCGCGGTCAGCCACGCCACCTCCTCGGCGGCGATCCGGCGGACCAGCACCTCCTTGCTCGGGAAACGCCGGTACACCGTGCCGACGCCGACCCCGGCCCGCCGTGCCACCTCCTCCATCGGCGCGTCGTAGCCGAGTTCGCCGAACACCTGACGGGCCGCCCGCAGCACGCTCTCCAGGTTGCGGCGGGCATCCACCCGCAGCCGCCCGGGCCGGCCCTCCGGGACCGCCCCGTCGCGCGCCGACGGCCCGCCCGCCCCGAGCGACTCCGGCCCCACCGGGCCGCGCTGCTCCGGTACCGAGCCCGCCGCGGCACTCCGGCCCTGCACCGGCGCCGCCAGGCCGCCGGCTCCGCGCTCCTGATCCGTCACGTCAACCCTCCCCCGCAGGCGGCCGAAGCGCGCCTGCCCAACCGATCGCACCCCCCGGTGCGTCCTGCCACCGTCCGCAGCGCACCGGGTGCGGACTACCTTCCCCGCTTCATCGCCGGCCAGTCGGCCCCGGATCCGCGGCGGCCGATCCGGGCCGGCCGGCCGAGAGCCGGCCGTCGGTCCCGACCGGACACAATCCGACCATAGTTCAGGCGAGTTCGTGGCAGAAGCGGACCTTACGCCGCCGCCCGTACCCGCACGGTCCGCCGCCGGCACGGCCCGGCCCGCCCAGGACACCGGCAGAACCGCCCGGCCGTACCGGGACAACCCGCCACCCGCACCGCAAATCCGGCAACCGCCGCCACATCCGTCCCACCCGATCCGGTCCGCACTGTGGACAAGAGCACCTCCCACGGTGCGTTATTGGAGGGCGCCCCGGGCGGGCGTGAACCAGGTCACACACACCACACCCGGCAGGGGGTGCCCCATCAGGATCCTCGTCGTCGGCGGCGGCTGTGCCGGCATGTCGGCCGCCCTCGGACTCCAGCACGCCCTCGGCCCCCGGCTTCGCACCGGCGAGGCCGAGATCACCGTGGTCGAACCGCAGCCCTACCTCACCTACCACCCCCTGCTCGCGGAGGTCGCCGCCGGCAGCATCGACCCCCGCCACGTGGTGGTCCCGCTGCGCCGCGTCCTGCCGGACTGCCGGGTGCTGACCGCCCGGATCAGCCGGATCGACCACGCCACCCGCCGAGCCTGGGTGGACGCCGCCCCCCGCGGCGAGGAGGGCCGGATCTCCGAGGTCCGCTACGACCACCTGGTGGTCGCCCCCGGCTCGGTCTCCCGCATCGCCCCCGTCCCCGGACTCGCCGAGCACGGGCTCGGCTTCGGCAGCGTCGGCGAGGCGGTCGCCCTCCGCAACCACGTGCTCGAACAGCTCGACCTCGCCTCCTCCACCCGCGACCCCGAGCTCCGCCAGGCCGCCCTCACCTTCGTCTTCGTCGGCGCCGGGTACGCCGGCGTCGGCGCGCTCGCCGAACTGGAGGACATGGCCCGGTACGCCGTCCGCGGCTACTACAACCTCGCCCCCGACGACCTGCGCTGGGTCCTGGTCGAGGCCACCGACCGGATCCTCGCCGGGGAGTCGCCCGACCTGGCCGCCCACACCCTCGCCGAGCTGCGCGAACGCAGCGTCGACGTGCGTCTCGGCACCACCCTGGAATCCGCCGCCGACCGGCTGATCACCCTCTCCGACGGCAGCCGGTTCGCCGCCCGCACCCTCGTCTGGACGGCCGGTGTCCGCCCGGCCCCGCTGCTCGCCGACACCGACCTCCCGCTGGACGCGGCCGGCCGGGTCCGCTGCCTGGACACCCTCCAGGTCGCCCACCCCGACGGCACGCCACTGGACGGGGCCTGGGCGGCCGGCGACTGCGCGGCCGTCCCCGACCCGGCGGCGGACAACCTGCTGTGCGCCCCCAACGCCCAGCACGCGCTGGCCCAGGCCCGACTGCTCGCCGCCAACCTCGCCGCCGAGCTCGACGGCCGGCCCACCGCCGGCTACCGGCCCGAGCGGATCCACTGCTCGACCTCCCTCGGCCTCGGCCGCGCCGTCGCCCACACCAGCCGGGGTCGGCTCACCGGGCGCCGGGCCTGGTGGCTGCACCGCGCCCGCCACCTGCGCAGGCTGCCGAGCCTCGACCGCCGGGTCCGGGTCCTCACCGACTGGCTGCTGGGCGGCATCTTCAGCCGCGAGGTGGTCTCGCTCGGGTCCGTGGAGCACCCCCGCTCCGAGTTCGAGTCCGGATTCCCGGAGCGGCGCTGACCGGCCGCACCGCCCCCCGGCGCGCGATCACCGCCCGAAACCGAACGCGCCGAGGGGGCGGAACGGCTTCCGAAACCGCACCCGGGCCTGGAAGGATCAGCCCGACCGGTCATTACGGCGCGTGCCGATGCAAGCACATCATGTGACGATCCGTCAGAATGGTGGACCACCCGGTCGTCGCCCCCGCCGACCTGCAGGAAAGCCCGACCACCCCCACGATCCACCCGACCCCCACGACCGAGGAAGCGGCCGACGTTGAACCTCATGCGCTGGAGTGCCCGGCTCACCGGAGCCCCGCGACGCGCCCCCGCGCCCTCGCCCGCCGCCCCCTCCTCCGCCGCGAACGCCACTGTCGAGCCCGTCAGCCTCCCCGGCCCCCGCGACCCCGCCACGGCCCCCGGCCCCCTCGACCACCGCGAGATCCACGAGCTGTACGGGCTGCGCGACGTGCTCGAACGCCTGCCCGCCCCGGTCGCCGTCACCTACGGCCCCCTCCACCAGCTCGGCTACGCCAACAACGCCTACCGCGAGCTCTTCGGCGGACGCGCCGTCGGCCGCCCCGCCGCCGAAGCCCTCCCCGAGCTCGCCACCCTCGGCGTCCTCCCCCTGATGGACCAGGCCCTGCGCAGCGCCCGCCCCCGCAGCGTCAAGGCCCGCAGCATCCCCGGACCCGCCGGCAGCCGCTACTACAACGTCTCCTGCGTCCCCCTCTCCGACACCACCGGCCCCGGCCCCGGCGCGGCCGGCCTCCTCGTCTACGCGGCCGACGTCACCGACCAGGTCCAGGCCGCCGGCCGGGTCCGCGAGGCCGAACGCCGCCAGCGCGAGGCCGCCGTCACCCTCCAGCGCAGCCTCCTGCCGCAGAAGCTGGAACAGCCCGCCGACCTCAGGGTCGCCGCGAACTACCAGCCCGGCGGCGCCGACGCCGCCGTCGGCGGCGACTGGTACGACGTCATCGGCCTCGGCGCGGGACGCACCGCCCTCGTCATCGGCGACGTCATGGGCCGCGGCCTGCGCGCCGCCGCCGTCATGGGCCAGCTGCGCACCGCCGTCCGCGCCTACGCACGCCTGGACCTCCCCCCGCACGAGGTGATGACCCTCCTCGACGGCCTCGCCATGGAGATCGACGCCAACCAGATCGCCACCTGCACCTATGCGGTCTGGGACCCGGCCCCGGGCAGCCTCGTCTACGCGTCCGCCGGCCACCTCCCCCTCCTGCTCCGCAGCCCGGACGGCAGCGTGCTCCGCGGGGAGGAGCTGAACGGCCCGCCGCTCGGCACCGGGGGCGGCAACCACGTCTCCCACACGCTCAAGCTGCTGCCCGGCACGACGGGGCTGCTCTACACCGACGGCCTGGTGGAGCGCCGGGACGAGGACATCGACGAGGGACTCGACCTCCTGGCCCGCACCCTCGCCGGCCCGGCCGGGGATCCCGAGGTGGTCTGCGCCCGGGTGCTGCGGGCCATGGGCGTCACGGCAGAGCACGACGACGACGTCGCCGTGCTCGCCTTCCAGCTGCCGCTTGAACTCGAAGCGACGGATGTGTAAAGTTCTTCGAGCTGCCTGGAGGGAGCACCGGACACGCCGATCGGCGCGGACGGTCCCCGGGTAGCCAATCCCTTGAAACACCACTTCCCGGTCCGGGCCGGGTCGCGCCTTGTCGCGTCCCTGTGCGAATTCGGCGTGCGCGTTTATATGGGTTGCGGCCGGATTCGCTTTTCGGAGCGGGGATCGGCTAAGGTTTGAAACGTCGGACAGGCCGTCAGGGCCGAGGCCGGCAAAGCGAGTTG
>NZ_JBHWBW010000493.1:0-5783 GCF_042735675.1 Kitasatospora sp. NPDC059571 | reverse complement strand
TCGATGCGCGGCCGGGACCGGGAGACCCGTCGTGTCACGCCGATGCCGAAGGCGATTCCGGCGAGGCGGAGCAGCAACGCCTCGCCGACTCCGGTCCCGGGGGCCATCACCACACATGGCGTCCCGGCCGGCGCTCTTCCCCCCGCGGCAGCAGTGCGGACGCACTGCCACCCAATGAAGAGCAAGTCGCCGTCAGCGGGCTGCGGTTGCCCGGACGGCCTGGCGTGTGCCCCTAGCCTCACAGTGTGACGGCCGGGTCACAAGTGGCGCTCGGCTGCAGGTTCCCGCAAGTGCAGGAACTTGCAGTCCCCGACGTCCGGACGGAGCGGAATTCTCCGGTTTCCGGCGCCGCCGGGAGGACCTCGCCGACCTGCGGGGCCACCAAACGTTCATTTGGCGGGCGCCGGATCTCCACACGTGAATTTCTGCCATTTCCGGGGAATGCCGGCAGGGCTCGCCGACTGCCGAGGCCATCGGTCCGTCGATGCCGCCCGGACGGCCGCACCCGCTCCGACCAGCGATGTCATCGACCTCACTGACCCGGGGTGGACTGGACCACAGCCACCGCGGGGGCCGTTCCGCCCACCCGGAATCCGCAGCGGGCCGCGCGGCGGAGCGCCCGACCGGTAAAGCCCGCGGCCACCCGGTGTGCGCGATTGTGAAGCGAAACGGCCGATTCCGGCGGGGCGTTCCGGATACCCGCGCCACCCCCTCCGGAATCGGCCGCCGAGGACGTTCCCGACCCATTCCCGATAGTGACGAACACATGTCAAGACCGTCGGAGCGCCCTCGCATCCGCAAGGACGCGGCAGCCCTCGGCCTCGCTACAGCAACCGCCCCGCCAGCAGGCCCGCGACCGTCCGGGCACCGGTGACCGCCCATGCGACCAGCAGCAGGACGTACAGGGCGCCCGCCAGGACGGTGAACGCGCCCGCGCCGGTGTGGCGGCCCAGCGAGGCCGTCCCGGTGACCAGGGTGCCGACCGGGAAGGTGTACGCCCACCAGGTCATGGCGAACGGCATCCCGGCCCGCAGCGCGCGCAGGTTGGCGGCGGCCGCGATCAGCAGCCACAGCAGCGCGAAGCCGATCACCACCACCCCGTACAGCACGGCCAGGGGCACGGCCGGGCCGGCCGCGGCGGGCGCCAGCGTGCGGGCGCCGTCGGCGAGCGCGCCGGCCGCCGTCGCCGACTGGCCGAGCGGCCCCAGGACGAGGAACAGCGCGGGGGTGAGCACCGGGGCGGGCGGCCCGCCGTGCACCAGCGCGGCGAACACCACCGGCAGCAGCGCCAGGACGGCCAGCAGGCTCGCTCCGAACAGCGCCCCGCAGCCGTACAGCAGGGCCGGCCGCCACCCCGCCGCGACGTGCGCCAGCAGGGCCGGTCCGGTCGCGGCGGCGACCATCGGCGCGACCACGGGCAGCAGCCAGGTCGGGTCGGCCCGCAGCACCGACACCCGGTGCCGGGTGATCATCAGGTACGGGACGGTCGCGGCGACGGCCACCGCGTACACCGCGCCGACCGTCCACAGCACCAGGCCGGCGGCGGCCGCCGGCCCCGCACCGATCAGCCGGCCACCGACCGCGAGGGTGGCGGCGCCGAGCGAGAGCAGGGCCATCGGCGGACAGCCGTGGAACACCGCGGTGGCCGGGTCGTCCAGCGCCGCGCGCGCCGCCGCCCGGTGCCGCACCAGGTGGACTGCCCGGGCGGGCACCAGCACCGCCGTGGCCGCCACCGCCAGCAGCCAGAACACCTCGCCGGGACCCGCCAGCCAGGGCGCGGCCGGACGCAGCGCCGCCGCCCCGTTCGCGGTGATGGCCGTGCCCATCACGGCGGCGTACCAGTTGGGGCCCAGCCGGGCCAGGTCCGGCCGGGACGGTCGGGCTCCGGCGCAGCCGGCGGGACGGACGGGCGGCGCGGGCGCCGCGGTGAGGGTGGTGGCCATGTCACCACCGTCCCCGGCGGGCGGTCCTGGCGGTAGCGACCCGCGATCTATGGGGGCATAACCTGGCTGTATGCCTCTGTCCTCGCGGGTCCCCGACATCGGCGCGCTGGAGCTCCTGCTGGCGGTGGCCCGGCTTGGCAGCGTGGGCCGGGCCGCGGCGGAGCTCGGCGTCAGCCAGCCCGCCGCGAGCGCCCGGATCCGGGGCATGGAGCGGCAGATCGGCGTGGGGCTGCTGGAGCGCTCGCCGCGCGGTTCCCGGCCCACCGAGGCCGGCCGGCTGGTGGTCGAGTGGGCCCGCAACGTGGTGGAGGCCGCCCAGGCGCTGGACGCCGGGATCGACGCGCTGCGCGACCGGCGGGACGCCCGGCTGGTCGTAGTGGCGAGCCTGACCGTCGCCGAGTACCTGATGCCGGGCTGGCTGCTGGCCCTGCACAAGGCCAGCCCGGACACCGCGGTCACGCTGCGTACGGCCAACTCCGCGGACGTGGCGGCGCACGTGCTGGCCGGCGACGCCCACCTCGGCTTCGTCGAGGGCACCGGCACCCCGGCCGGGCTGGCCGGGGCGGTGGTGGCGGCGGACCGGCTGGTGGTGGTGGTCTCGCCGGACCACCCGTGGGCCCGCCGCCGCTCCCCGCTGACCGGCGCCGAGCTGGCGGCGACGCCGCTGGTGCTGCGCGAGCCGGGCTCGGGCACCCGCGAGGTGCTGGAGGAGGCGCTCGCCCCGTACGGCGGGACGGCGCCGCCGCGGCTGGAGCTCGCCTCCTCGACCGCGCTCAAGTCGGCGGCGATGACCGGGGCCGGGCCGGTCTGCCTGTCCGAGCTGGCGGTGGTGGAGGAGCTGGCCACCCGACGGCTGGTCGCGGTGCCGCTGGCCGGCCTGGACCTGCACCGGCCGCTGCGGGCGGTCTGGCCGGTCGGCAGCCGCCCGGCCGGCCCGGCCCGGCTGCTGCTGGGCCTGACCCGGGAGCCCGCCCGGCGGGACGGCTAGCGGCGGCCGGCCGGGACCGCCGGGACCGCCGAGGAACATGGACGGCGAAAGTTGAGCGAAGTAGACTCAAGTTAGTGCATGCTGTAAGAGTCACACCCCTGATCCCCTGATCCGCTCACGAAGGGAGCACGCCACCAGTGGACGCCGGTAAGTTCACCAGCAGGACCCAGGACGCCCTGTCCGCAGCGATCCGCCGCGCCAGCGCCGCAGGCAACCCGGACGTCAAGCCGGTGCACATCCTGCTGGCGCTGCTCGAGCAGCCCGAGGGCCTCGCCCGCCCGCTCCTGGAGGCGGTCGGCGCGGACCCGTCCCGCACCGCCGCCGAGGCCGCCCGGCTGCTGACCGCACTGCCCGCCGCCCAGGGCTCGACCGTCGCCGCGCCGCAGCTGGCCCGCGACACCATGGCCGTCCTGGAGGAGGCCGGCCGCCGCGCCGCCGACCTCGACGACTCGCACGTCTCCACCGAGCACCTCATGGTCGGCCTCGCGGCCGAGGGCGGCGCCGTCGCCGACCTGCTGAAGCAGCAGGGCGCGACGCCCAAGGCACTGCTCGCCGCGTTCAAGGACGTCCGCGGCAGCGCCCGGGTGACCTCCGCCGACCCCGAGGGCACCTACAAGGCGCTGGAGAAGTACGGCACCGACCTCACCCAGGCCGCCCGGGACGGCAAGCTCGACCCGGTGATCGGCCGCGACCAGGAGATCCGCCGGGTCGTCCAGGTGCTGTCCCGCCGGACGAAGAACAACCCCGTGCTGATCGGCGAGCCCGGTGTCGGCAAGACCGCCGTCGTCGAGGGCCTCGCTCAGCGGATCATCGCCGGCGACGTGCCGGAGTCGCTGCGCGGCAAGCGCCTGGTGGCGCTCGACCTCTCCGCGATGGTGGCCGGCGCGAAGTTCCGCGGCGAGTTCGAGGAGCGGCTGAAGGCCGTCCTGAGCGACATCAAGGACAGCGACGGCCAGGTCATCACCTTCATCGACGAGCTGCACACCATGGTCGGCGCGGGCGCCGGCGGCGACTCGGCGATGGACGCCGGCAACATGCTCAAGCCGATGCTGGCCCGCGGCGAGCTGCGCATGGTCGGCGCCACCACGCTGGACGAGTACCGCGAGCGGATCGAGAAGGACCCCGCCCTGGAGCGGCGCTTCCAGCAGGTGATGGTCGGCGAGCCGTCCGTCGAGGACACCATCGCCATCCTGCGCGGCCTCAAGGGCCGCTACGAGGCGCACCACAAGGTGGAGATCACCGACGCCGCGCTGGTCGCGGCCGCGACCCTCTCCAACCGCTACATCACCGCGCGCTTCCTGCCCGACAAGGCGATCGACCTGGTAGACGAGGCGGCGTCCCGGCTGCGCATGGAGATCGACTCCTCGCCGGTCGAGATCGACGAACTCCAGCGCGCCGTGGACCGGTTGCGGATGGAGGAGCTGGCGCTGGAGAAGGAGTCCGACCCGGCCTCGGTCGAGCGGCTCTCCCGGCTGCGCCGCGACCTCGCCGACAAGCAGGAGCACCTGAGCACCCTCAACGCCCGCTGGGAGCAGGAGAAGAAGTCCCTCAACCGGGTCGGCGAGCTGAAGGAGCGCCTCGACGACCTGCGCGGCGCGCTCGAACGTGCCCAGCGGGACGGCGACTTCGAGCGCGCGTCCAAGCTGATGTACGCCGAGATCCCGGCCGCCGAGCGCGAGTTGGCGGAGGCCCAGGACCGCGCCGCGGACGAGCCGAACGCGACCATGGTCAAGGAGCAGGTCGGGCCGGACGACGTCGCCGACGTGGTCGGCTCCTGGACGGGCATCCCGGCCGGGCGCCTGCTGGAGGGCGAGAGCGCCAAGCTGCTGCGCATGGAGGACGAGCTCGGCCGGCGGCTGATCGGCCAGAGCGAGGCCGTCCGGGCGGTGTCCGACGCGGTCCGCCGCACCCGGTCCGGCATCGCCGACCCGGACCGCCCCACCGGCTCCTTCCTGTTCCTCGGCCCGACCGGCGTCGGCAAGACCGAACTCGCCAAGGCACTGGCCGACTTCCTCTTCGACGACGAGCGGGCGATGGTCCGCATCGACATGAGCGAGTACGGCGAGAAGCACTCCGTCTCCCGCCTGGTCGGCGCCCCGCCCGGGTACGTCGGCTACGAGGAGGGCGGCCAGCTCACCGAGGCCGTCCGGCGCCGCCCGTACAGCGTGGTGCTGCTGGACGAGGTCGAGAAGGCCCACCCGGAGGTCTTCGACGTCCTGCTCCAGGTGCTGGACGACGGCCGGCTCACCGACGGGCAGGGCCGCACCGTGGACTTCCGCAACGCGATCCTGATCCTCACCTCCAACCTGGGCAGCCAGTTCCTGGTCGACCCGGCGACCCCGGAGGAGCGCAAGAAGGAGCTCGTGCTGGGGACGGTGCGCAACGCCTTCAAGCCGGAGTTCCTCAACCGGCTGGACGACATCGTGGTCTTCGAGCCGCTCGGCACCGCGGAGCTCGGCCGGATCGTCGACCTCCAGGTGGCGAAGCTCGCCGAGCGCCTGCACGACCGCCGGCTCGGGCTGGAGGTCACCGACGCGGCCCGCGACTGGCTGGCCCTCACCGGGTACGACCCGGCGTACGGCGCCCGGCCGCTGCGCCGGCTGGTGCAGTCCGCGATCGGCGACCAGCTGGCCAAGGAGATCCTCTCCGGCCGGGTGCACGACGGCGACACCGTGCTGGTCGACCGGGACGAGGAGCTGGACCGGCTCACGGTCGGGCCCAGGCCGTCCCTGGTGAAGTGAGGCCGCACAGGCCGTGACGCCGGGCGGGGCGCGGGGGGGCCCCCCGCCCCCCCCGGCCCGGACGGGCCCGGGACACCCGGGGGTCCCCCGCGCCGACCCGCGCCCCCGCCG
>NZ_JBHWBW010000492.1:0-5802 GCF_042735675.1 Kitasatospora sp. NPDC059571 | reverse complement strand
TGGGCTACGCCCGGGGGGGGGCCCCCCACAAACACGCCAACCGCGGCGGCCCCCGCGCCCAGCATGCTACCCCTGGGGCACCGGGGCACCCCGGTTCTTCTTGCGAAAAAGCCCCGGACGGTGGTGAACATCGACCGGTCGTCCTTCCGTTGCGGAAGCGGCCGCGCCGCCCCCCGACAAACTAGTTGCACTCCGCGTGCAGCTTTACGGTTGCATTCGAAGTGCAACAATGTCAATCGAGCGACGAGGAAGGGACGGCCGCGATGGCGGGCACGGCAGGGCAGGGGGCGGCCCGGGCCGCCGACGGGCGCACCGAGCGCGGCCGGCAGACCCGCGAGAAGATCGCCGACGCGCTGCTCTCGCTGCTCGACGACGGTGAGCCGATCTTCCCCGCCGACCGGGTCGCCGAACGGGCCGGCGTCTCACGGCGCCTGGTGTTCCACCACTTCCAGGACATGGCCCAGCTGATCGACACCGCCATCGCCCGCCGGATGGGCGAACTCTCCGCCCGCATCGGCCCGTTGCCCACCGAGGGGCCGCGCTCCACCCGGGTCGCCGCACTCACCGCGCAGCGGGCCCGGATCCTGGAGTGGATCACCCCCGCGCGGCTCGCCGTGCTGCGCATGGACGCCCCCTCCGAGCAGGTCCGCCAGGCCGTCGACCAGGTGTCCGACTTCGCCCGGCGCCGACTCGGCGAGGTCTTCGCCACCGAGTTCGACCCGCTCCCCGAGGACCGCCGCACCGACCTGCTCAACGCCCTCGACGCCGTCACCACCTGGGGCGCCTGGCACCACTGGCGCACCCGCGGACTGGAGCCCGAGGACGCCCGGCGCACCATGGCCACCGCCGTGCACGCGCTGCTCGCCGCGGCCGCCGGGCCCGAGCCGGCCGGCGACGGCCGCACCGGCGCGGACGGCGCCGCGCCGCACACCGGACACCCTTGACGAACCGGCGCCCGGTGACCAGCCTTGTCCCCGGCAGAGCCGCCCAGCCCAGGAGGTCAACGGTGACCGCTCAGGCGTCCCACGCGCACGGCCCCACCGACGTCCCGCTGCTGACCGGGACGATCGGGCAGTGCCTGGACGAGGCGGTCGCCGCCTTCCCCGACCGGGAGGCGCTGGTGGACGTCCCCAGCGGGCGCCGCTGGACGTACGCCGAACTCGGCCGGGACGTCGACCGGACGGCCCGCGGCCTGCAGGCGCGCGGCGTCGGCCGCGGCGACCGGGTCGGCATCTGGGCCCTCAACTGCCCCGAGTGGGTGCTGGTCCAGTACGCCACCGCCCGGCTCGGCGCGATCCTGGTGAACATCAACCCGGCCTACCGCACCCACGAACTCGCCTACGCGCTGAACCAGTCCGGGGTGAGCCTGCTGGTCGCCCAGCCCGCCTACCGCACCAGCGACTACCGGGCGATGGTGGCCGAGGTCCGCGAGCAGTGCCCGGGCCTGCGCGAGACGCTGTGGATCGGCGACCCGGAGTTCCGGGACCTGGACGGGGACGGCGAGTTCCCGGCCGACCTGGCGGCCGACGATCCGATCAACATCCAGTACACCTCCGGCACCACCGGCTTCCCCAAGGGCGCCACCCTCTCCCACCGCAACATCCTCAACAACGGCTACTGGGTGGGCGAACTGGTCGGCTACACCGAGCAGGACCGGATCTGCCTGCCGGTGCCCTTCTACCACTGCTTCGGCATGGTGATGGGCAACCTCGCGGCGCTCAGCCACGGCGCCTGCGCGATCATCCCCGGCCAGGGCTTCGACCCGGCGGCCACCCTGCACGCCGTCCAGGCCGAGCGGGCCACCTCGCTGTACGGCGTGCCGACGATGTTCATCGCCGAGCTCGGCCTCGCCGACTTCGCGGCGTACGACCTCACCTCGCTGCGCACCGGGATCATGGCCGGCTCGCCCTGCCCGGTGGAGGTGATGAAGCGCGTCCAGACCGAGATGCACATGGCCGAGGTCGCCATCGCGTACGGGATGACCGAGACCTCGCCGGTCTCCACCCAGACCCGCCGGGACGACGACCTGGAGCACCGCACCGGCACGGTCGGCCGGGTGCTGCCGCACCTGGAGGTGAAGGTGGTCGCCCCGGAGACCGGGCTGACGGTGGAGCGCGGCGAGCCCGGCGAGCTGTGCACCCGCGGCTACTCGGTGATGCTCGGCTACTGGAACGACCCGGAGCGCACCGCCGAGGCGATCGACGCCGAGGGCTGGATGCACACCGGCGACCTCGCCGTGATGCGCGAGGACGGCTACCTGGCGGTCGTCGGCCGGATCAAGGACATGATCATCCGCGGCGGCGAGAACGTGTACCCCCGCGAGATCGAGGAGTTCCTGCACGCCCACCCGGCGATCGCCGACGTCCAGGTGGTCGGCGTGCCCGACGAGCGGTACGGCGAGGAGATCTGCGCCTTCGTGGTGCTGCGCGACCCGGACGGCACGCTGGGGGCCGAGGAGGTCGCCGCGTACTGCCGCGGCCGCCTCGCGCACTACAAGACGCCCCGCCACGTGCACGTGGTCGACGGATTCCCGATGACGGTCAGCGGCAAGGTCAGAAAGAACGAGCTGAGGGAGCAGGCCGCCCGGGCCCTCGCCGGGTGAGCCGGCGGGCCGGGCGGGCCCGGTTACCGGGCGGGCGGCGGGCCCGGCCGCCGCCGGTCGCCGTCCGTTACCCTGGTGAGGTGCTCATTCTCGTCAGCCGTCGCCACGTGGACCTGCTCCGCGTCACGAGCATGTCCTGTCGACGCTCCGGCTGATCCCGCTCGTCCTCCGCCCTCAGGGCACACACCCGCCCCGGCCCCGCTGCACCCGACACTCCCGGTGCGGCAGCGGCAGCGTCCCCGGCGACCGCCGGCGACCGCCGGGCATCGACACCCCAGGTGATGTCACCCATGACCCAGCAGTCCCATCCCACCCGTCTCCCCGTGATCGACCTCTCCCTCGCCGACGGCAGCGCCGAGGACCGCGCCCGGCTGCACGCGGCCCTGCGGTCGGCCGCCACCGACGTCGGCTTCTTCCAGCTGGTCGGGCACGGCGTGACAGCCGCCGAGACGGCCGCGCTCACCGACGCCATGCGGGCCTTCTTCGCGCTCCCCGAGGCCGAGCGACTGGCCGTGAGCAACCTCAACTCGCCGCACTTCCGCGGCTACACCCGGACGGGCGACGAGCGCACCGGGGGCAGCCAGGACTGGCGCGACCAGCTCGACATCGGCGCCGAACTCCCGCCGCACGTGCCCGCGCCGGGCGAACCGCCGTACTGGTGGCTGGAGGGCCCCAACCAGTGGCCGGAGGCCCTGCCCGAGCTGCAGGAGGCCTCGCTGCACTGGATCGACCGGCTCGGCGCGGTCGCCGAGCGGCTGCTGCACGAGCTGCTGGCCTCGATCGGCGCCCGTCCCGACTTCTACGACGAGGCCTTCGCCGGGCACCCGCACCTGCGGCTCAAGCTGGTGCGCTACCCGGGCACCGCGCCGGACGGCGCGGGCCAGGGCGTCGGGTCGCACAAGGACTACGGTTTCATCACCCTGCTGCTCCAGGACTCCGTCGGCGGGCTCCAGGTGGAGCGCCCCGACGGCACGTACCTGGAAGTGCCGCCGATGCCGGGCGCGTTCGTGGTCAACCTCGGCGAGCTGCTGGAGGTCGCCACCGACGGCTACCTGAAGGCGACCAGCCACCGGGTGGTCAGCCCGCCCGGCGCGCGGGAGCGGTTCTCCGTCCCGTTCTTCTACAACCCGCGGCTGGACGCGCACATCGAGCCGCTGGAGTTCCCGCAGGCCCACCACGCGCCCGGCGCCACCGAGGACCCGGCCAACCCGCTGTTCGCCGAGTTCGGGCGCAACGAGCTGAAGGGGTACGTTCGCGCGCATCCCGAGGTGACCCGGCGGCACCACGCCGAACTGATGCCGCTCACCGCGGCCTGAGCCGGCCCCCGGCCCGCCCCGTCACGCGTCCGGGGCGAGGCGGGCCGGGAAGCCGCCGGTCGCGATCGGCCCCCAGCGCCGCGGGGTGATCCGGATCAGCGACTTCCCCTGCCGCACCATCGCGGCCCGGTACTCGTCCCAGTCCGGGTGCTCCCCCGCGATGTTCCGGTAGTACTCGACCAGCGGCTCGACGGCCTCCGGGACGTCGAGCACCTCGGCCTCGCCGTCGATCTGCACCCACGGGCCGTCCCACTCGTCGGAGAGCACCACCACGCTCACCGCCGGGTCCCGCCGCGCGTTGCGGGTCTTCGCCCGCTCCGGGTACGTGGACAGCACGATCCGGCCGGCGTCGTCCACACCGCAGGTCAGCGGCGAGGCCTGCGGACTGCCGTCGGCGCGGCGGGTGAGCAGCAGCGCCCGGTGGCGGGGGCGGACGAAGTCCAGCAGGCCGGCCAGCTGCACTCGGGTGGTGGTGGCGATCGAAGGGCTCATGGGCGTCAGCCTAGGGCCGGGGGCAGCGCGCCGCAGCGGTCCGCGCGGTGGGGGTCAGGAGGCGGCGGGGGCGGCGAAGTAGTGGCCCTGGTCGAGGTCCGCCAGCAGGCCGGGGCCGGTCGGGTCCCAGTCCAGCAGCTCGCGGGTCAGGGTGTTCGACGCCGGGCAGTCGAGTGCGAGGAAGCCGCCCAGCCAGGTGAAGTGCGCGGCCGCGTCCTCGGGGGCCACCGGGGCGACCGGCACTCCGAGGTGACGGCCGACCACCTGGGCGACGTCGCGGATCGCCACGCCCTCCTCGGCGGCGCCGTGCAGCACCGTGCCCGCGGGGGCCCGCTCGACCGCGAGGCGGAACAGCCGTGCGGCGTCGAGGCGGTGGACGGCGGGCCAGCGGTTGGCGCCGTCGCCGATGTACCCGGAGACCCCGGTGGCCCGGGCGATCGCGACCAGGGTCGCCATGAACCCGTTGTCCCCGTCGCCGTGGCAGGTCGGGGCCAGCCGCACCACGGACGACCGCACGCCGCGCGAGGCGAGCGCCAGCACCGCCGCGGCGGTGACGGCCCGGGCGGAGACCGGCGAGCCGTCGGCCACGGGCACGTCGTGCTCGGTCGCCGCCTGCCCCGGCTTGAGGCCGGCCAGGCCCGAGGCGATGACGAGGGGCCGGCCGGTGCCGGCCAGCGCCTCGCCGAGGGTGTCGACGGCGCGGCGGTCGGCCTCGGCGGCGCCCCGGAAGTCGCCGCCGAAGGCGATGTCGTGCTTGAAGGCGAGGTGGACCACCCCGTCCGCCCCGGCCGCGGCGGCGCCCAGGACGTCGAGGTCGTCGACGGTGCCGCGGACCACCTCGGCCCCGGCGGCGGTGAGGGCGGCGGCGGAGGCGTCGGAGCGGGCGAGCCCGACGACCCGGTGCCCCGCGCCGATGAGCTCGGGAACGAGGGCGGATCCGATCCAGCCGGACGCGCCGGTCACGAAGATGCGCATGAGGAAGACCCCAGACCTGTCGATGTCAGTGACTGTCATCGACGCTAGCACGTGATGTCAGGGACTGTCATCGCGTAGGATCCCCCCATGGGCAGATGGGAGCCGAACGCGCGCGGGCGCCTGGCGGAGGCGGCGCTGGGGCTCTACGGCGAACGCGGCTACGAGCAGACCACCGTGGCGGAGATCGCCGAACGGGCCGGCCTCACCGAGCGGACGTTCTTCCGGCACTACGCCGACAAGCGCGAGGTGCTCTTCGACGGGTCGGGCGTCCTGCAGGAGCTGTTCGCCGCGGCGGTCGCCGGGGCCCCGGAGTCCGCGGCGCCGATCGACGCGGTGGGGGCCCGGGCGCCCCCGGGGGACACCCCCAGCGCCCGCCCCCCCCGGCCCCCCCCGCCCCCGCCCGGCCGGGGTCGCGCC
>NZ_JBHWBW010000491.1:0-5873 GCF_042735675.1 Kitasatospora sp. NPDC059571 | reverse complement strand
GTCGCGGCCTCGGCGAGCGCCAGCAGGGTCCCCCGGGCCGGCCCGCCGGCCAGCGGCGCGGCGTCGAGGGCGGCCAGCGACTGCGCCATCAGCTCGTCGATCCGCCGCTCCACCAGGTCGGCGGCGCCGCTGCGCCCGACCAGGTCGCGCAGCCGCTCGATCTCGGCCGCGTCCAGGTCGGGGGCGCCGAGCCGCTCGTCCAGCAGTCGGGCGTCGGCGGCGGGCAGGCGGCGCATCGCGTGCGCGATCAGCAGGGTCCGCTTGCCCTCGCGCAGGTCGTCGCCGGCCGGCTTGCCGGTGACCGCGGGGTCGCCGAACACGCCGAGCAGGTCGTCGCGGAGCTGGAAGGCCTCGCCGAGCGGCAGCCCGAACGCGCCGTACGCCTCGACGAGGGCCGGCCCGGCGCCGGCCAGCAGCGCGCCGACCTGGAGCGGCCGCTCGATGGTGTACTTCGCCGACTTGTACTGCAGCACGGTCTGCGCCCGGTCCAGGGCGCCGCGGTCGGCGGAGTCGCCGGCCACCGGCTCCAGCACGTCCAGGTACTGACCGAGCATCACCTCGGTGCGCATCAGGTCGAACACCGGCTTGGCGGCCCGGACCGCCCCGTCGGGCAGGCCGCTCTCCTGGAACAGCTCGTCGCACCAGATCAGCAGCAGGTCTCCGAGCAGCACCGCGGCGCTCGCCCCGTACTGCTCGCGGTCGCCGCGCCAGCCCTGCTCGCGGTGCAGCGCCTCGAAGCGGCGGTGGACGGAGGGCAGCCCGCGGCGGGTGTCGCTGCGGTCCATCAGGTCGTCGTGGACGAGGGCGCTGGCCTGGAGGAGTTCGAGGGCGGCCGCCGCGCGGGCGATCCCCTCGCCCCCGGGCGCGCCGCCGGCGCCGCGCCAGCCCCAGTAGCAGAAGGCCGGCCGCAGCCGCTTGCCGCCGTCGAGCAGGAAGTCGCGCAGCGCGTCGAAGACCGGTCCGAGCTGCGGGGAGATGCCGGCGAGCAGGGCGCCGCGGGTGTCCATGAACGCGGCGAGGGCGGCGTTGACCCGCTCGCGCAGGTCCTCCCGGTCGATCGGGCTGGCCGGCAGGCTGGTGGACGTGGGCACGGTGGGACTCCGGATCGCTGGGCTGACAATCAGACTATCCGGCGGCGGCTGGCGGCCCCGCATCCGGCGCTCCGCGGCCCGTTCCACGTGCATGTCTCATTCAGTGGACCACGTTTGGTCACGTTCTCCGCCCGACCGCTAACCTGCCAGCATGGCACTCGGCATCCCCTCCACCAGAACCGACCGCGCACAGACCGTGCGCGACCTGCTGGCGGCCGGGGACCGCTCCTTCTCCTTCGAGTTCATGCCGCCCCGCACCGAGGCCGCCGAGCGCAAGCTCTGGGACGCCATCCGCCGGGTCGAGGCGCTCGACCCGAACTTCGTCTGCATGACCTACGGCGCCGGCGGCTCCTCGCGCGGCCGCACGGTCAACCTGGTCGGCCGGATCGCCACCGAGACCACCCTGACCCCGGTCGCCCACCTCACCGCCGTCGACCACTCCGTCGCGGAGCTGCGCAACATCATCGGCCAGTACGCCGACCAGGGGGTGCGCAACGTCCTCGCGGTGCGCGGCGACCCGCCCGGCGACCCGATGGGCGAGTGGGTCCGCCACCCGCAGGGCGTCTCCTACGCCTACGAGCTGGTCGAGCTGATCAAGGGCATCGGCGACTTCTGCGTGGGCGTCGCCGCCTTCCCGCAGATGCACCCGCGCTCGGACAACTGGGACGACGACATCCGGCACTTCGTCGCCAAGTGCCGGGCCGGCGCCGACTACGCGATCACCCAGATGTTCTTCGAGACCGACGACTACCTGCGGCTGCGCGACCGGGTCGCCGCCGCCGGCTGCGCGACGCCGATCATCCCGGAGATCATGCCGGTCACCAACATCAAGCAACTGGAGCGCTTCCCCCAGCTGTCCGGATCGGCCTTCCCGGCCGACCTCGAGCAGCGCTTCCGCGCCGTCGCCGACGACCCGGCGGCCGTCCGCGCCGTCGGCATCGAGCACGCCACCGCGATGGCCGAGCGGCTGCTCGCCGAGGGCGCCCCCGGACTGCACTTCATCACCCTCAACCACTCCACCTCGACGCTGGAGATCTACCAGAACCTCGGCCTCCACCAGCGCTGAGCGGGCGCCGTGCGGCGGATGCGGTGGTGCCCGCCCCGAGCCTGTACAGTCGCCCGCACACGCGTGCCACGCGACTGGAGGTAGCGGGATGAGCATCGGATACCTGGTGCTGTACGCCGCACTGGCCCTGGTCGCCCTCTGGCTGGCCGCCGAGCTGCTGCTCCAGAACCGCGCCCCGGTGGCCTGGCGGGCCCTCGCCCTGGCCGGCTTCGCCGGCGTCGTCGCCGGCATGCGCCTGCAGTCCGTGCTGGTCATCGGCGCCGGCGCGGCGGGCTTCGCGATAGGCCAGACCCTCGTCACCCTCTCGGTCAAGCGCGGTTACACCGCGGGCTGGTCGCTGCGCCGCGCCGACGGCGCCCTGCCCGGGCCGCTGGCCAGGGTGCCGCTGCTCAGCGCCGCCACCGGCGGCGTCCCCGACGAGGAGGCGGTCGCCGAGGCGGCCCCCCGGGTCGGCGCGGTCGGCCCCGTCGAGCCCGAGCAGCCCGGCGCCACCTACACCGAGGTCGAGGAGCTCGCCGACGACGGCGTCTACACCGACCCCGCGGCCGCCGGGTACGAGCAGACCTGGACCCAGCAGCCCGCCCAGCAGGACGCGTACGCGCAGCAGGCCTACGCCCAGCAGCTCTACGCCCAGCAGGCCTACGGCTACGGCTACGAGCAGACCTGGACCCAGCAGCCCGGCCAGAGCGTCCAGCAGGACGCGTACGCGCAGCAGGCCTATGCCCAGCAGCTCTACGCGCAGCAGGCCTACGCCCAGGCCCAGTACACCGGCTACGCCGCCCAGCAGGACCCGTACGCCGCGCAGCAGCAGGTGCCGCAGCAGACCACCGAGCAGTACTGGGCCCAGCAGCAGACCCAGCAGCAGGCCTACCAGCAGCCGCAGCCGGCCGTCCCGCAGCAGACCGTCCACCAGCAGACCTGGGACTACCAGCAGCAGGGCTGAAAACCACTGGCCCGGCCCGCCCGCCGCGCGCTACAACACCGGCCATGGCACGGACCGCGGCGCACCGCACGACCGACCCCGGCACCACCCGCCCCTGGCGCTCCTCGGTGGTGCACACCCTCCGCCGCACCCGCGCCGAGCAGCGCGCCGCCGCCCGGGAGGGCCGCCGGGCCCGCCCGCAGCCGGTCACCCGGCAGGTCGCGGTGTACGCCCTGGAGCGGATGAACCGGGACGCCTCGGTGCGCACCGCCGCCGCCCACCTGGAGCGCCGGGCCCGTCAGGCGCTGCGCCGCCGGCTCGGCGAGTTGGCCCGCTACGGCGCCGATGCCGTTGAGGTCGAGCCCGCCCGGCACCGGCACTCGGTGCTGTGGCGGTCCTGAGCGCAGGGCCCCCTCAGGCCGGGCCGATCAGCCCGGCGGTGATCGAGGCCGACATGCCCACCCTGGCCAGCCCGCCGCCGGGGTGCGCGCCGCCGCCGATCCGGTAGAGGCCCGCGGTGCCGGTCGCGTTGGGCGGGTTGACGGTGCCGCCCGCCAGCGACGGGACGGGCACCCACGCCGTGGACCGCACCTCCCGCCACAGCACCCGCTCGCGCAGGTCCGGCCCGGACCTCGCCAGGTGGTCGAGCAGGTGGCCCGCGTAGGCGTCCAGGTCGTCGCCCTCGCGGACCCCGCAGGTGACGGTGAGGGTGACCGCCTCGTGGTCGGCGTCCGGCACCAGGGAGGGGTCGTCCGGCCGCAG
Source organism: Kitasatospora sp. NPDC059571 (assembly GCF_042735675.1). Taxonomy (NCBI): domain Bacteria; kingdom Bacillati; phylum Actinomycetota; class Actinomycetes; order Kitasatosporales; family Streptomycetaceae; genus Kitasatospora; species Kitasatospora sp. NPDC059571. The sequence goes on along the minus strand of NZ_JBHWBW010000491.1, from coordinate 2,032 downwards.
CACCTGCACGGTCGGCCCCTCGGGGACGCTCTCCCCGTGCAGCAGCGCGTCCGTCTCCCAGGAGGGGTCCTCGGCGTGCACCACCGTCCGGTGCACGGTGCCCTGCGGGCGGGCCCCGCGCAGCGCGAGCAGCACCGTCACCCTGCCGAGCCCGCCGCCCGGCCGCTCCCACCCGAGGCCCGGCTCGGGCGAGGAGGAGAGCACCAGGTCCGCCCCGATCCGCTCGCCGTCCGCCGTCAGCACCCCGCAGGCCCGGCCGTCCGCCGTCAGCACCTCGGCCACCCGGGTGTCGAACCGGAACTCCACCCGGCGCTGCTCACAGCGGCGGAACACCGCGTCGGCCAGCGCCCGGATGCCGCCGCGCACGTACCAGACGCCGAAGGACTGCTCCATGTACGCCAGCACGGTCGCCCCCGCCGGGGCGTCGGGCGTGAGACCGAACCGGGTGGCGTACTCGGTGAGCAGCGCCGTCAGCCCCGGGTGGTCGCCCAGCTCGCGCCGGGCCACGTCGGCGAGGGAGTACGAGCCGCGCGGCAGCCACTTGGCGGGTCCGCGCCGCGGCGGCCTCGGGTACGGGTCGGCGAGCCGGCCGGCCGGCAGCGGCTCCTCCATCAGCGGGCGGCGGGTGGCCTCCCAGACCGCGCGGCCGCGGTTCATCACCGCACCCCAGCGCTCGCCCGAGCCCGCACCGAAGGCCTCGTCCAGGGCCCTGGCCACCCCGCCCCGTGAGGCGTTCGGCAGCACCAGTTCGGTGCCGTCCGGGAACACGTGCCGGCTCTCCGGATCCACCGGAACGAGCTCGACCAGCTCCTCCAGCGGCTCCCGGCCGGTCTTCAGCGCCAGGTCGCGGTAGACCGCGGGCAGGTTCAGCAGGCCCGGGCCGGTGTCGAAGGCGAAGCCGTCCCGCTCGTAGCGGCCGACCGCGCCGCCGTACGTCGGCGCCGCCTCGCAGACCGTCACACGGTGCCCGAGGGTGCCGAGCCGGGACGCGGCCGCGAGCCCGCCCATACCTGCGCCGATGATGACGATCCGTGCCATGGGGGCTGATCCTACGGGCCGCCCGGCCCCCGCTCAGAACTGCGGCTGGACGCCCACGGCGGCGCGCGCCGCCCGGCGCTCGCGGCGGCGCTGCAGGAAGCGCCGGATCCGCGAGACGGCGAACCAGACCAGCAGGACGCCGACCACCAGCAGCACCGCCGCGCCGGACGCCGCCACCCACGGATGGAAGATCGCCAGGGTGACCAGGCCGGCCACCGAGAAGTCCTCCAGGAGGCTGACCACGATGTTCGACGCGGGCTCCGGCGAGGTGTTCACCGCCATCCGCAGCGAGGCCTTGACACCATGGCTGACCAGCGCCGTCGTACCGCCGAGCGCACCCGCCGCGACCTGGCCCAGCGAGCCCGGGTCGTGGCCCGCCATCAGCGCGCCCACCACCGCGCCCGCCGCCGGGCGGATCAGGGTGTGGACCGCGTCCCAGGCCGTGTCCACGTAGGGGATCTTGTCGGCGACCGCCTCGCACAGGAACAGCACGGCCGCGACGACCAGCACGTCGGTGCGCTCCAGCGCCGGCGGCACCGTGTCCGCCCCGCCGAAGCGGCCGAACAGGCCGAGCAGCAGCACCACGGCATAGGCGTTCACACCGCTCGCCCAGCCGCTGGTGAAGATCAACGGGATGACGCTCAACTCTGCTCCCCTCCGGCGGTCCCGCCCGACGTCCGGGCGAGGGGGACCGTACCGTACCGGCGCTCTCAGGACGCGGGCGCGCCGCCGGTCGGTTCCATGGTCCGGCATCGGCGGACGAACCTGAGTACGGATACTCAGATCACCGGTTGAGTAGCCCGACGGATGGCCGCCGACCTGCGGGATTGGGCAGAGTGGGGGACGCCGGGAGAGCGCTGAGAGGTCGCTCGCCGGCGAGCGGCCGGGCCGTCCGCCCGGCGGGGGGGAACGGCGGGGCGGCGCCCCGGTCGCCGCACGGGCCGACCGGGGCCGCGCCCCCCCGCCCCGGGGCGGCGGGTCGCCTGCGGGGGGT